>JBAUIB010000464.1:0-5322 GCA_049680585.1 Phormidesmis sp. | reverse complement strand
CTCATAGCGAATGCCGTAACCCAATGAGGGAATCTGTAGCGTCGCCATTGAGTCTAGATAGCAGGCCGCAAGCCTGCCTAAGCCGCCATTGCCGAGTCCTGGCTCCTGCTCTTGAGCCATAATCTCTTTCAGGCTCAGGCCGATGCTAACCATCGCCTCATCAATCACGTCGTACAGGCCCAGGTTTATCAGGTTATTGCCCAGGTACGGACCCATCAAAAACTCAGCTGAGAGATACACTGCCGTGCGCGACTGCTGGTCACGGTAAACGCGAGCGGTGCTGAGCCAGTGGTGCAGCATGCGATCGCGCACCGTATAAGACAGGGCCATATAGTAGTCTTGCAGCGTCGAAATTTCTGGCGACTTCCCCTGCACATAGAACAAATTATCCAGAAAGGCTCGCTTCAGCGTCTCTGGCGTAAGCCCCGTGCGGTCATCTTCCACGCGAATGGTGGGAGATACTGGGGTGGTACTCATTTCTTTAGATTGCATAGGTCACTAAGAAGATAAATTGTCAGAAAAAATAGCGTTGACGCGATCGCAGACGACAGCTCGCAAGCGATACAAAGAACCTGCTTTTGTATCTTTCCAAGGGTATACCCAGACTCTGGCACTAAGAAGCAACCTATATAAAGTCATAAGATGCAGCTCGCAACGGTAAACTGCGATACCAGTTGGCAGGTGCCAGTCGGAAATGATGATGAGCGAATAAAAGCGATCGCTCACTGACACACTGAGGGCATCGTCTGGTGTTTCCTGCCGATTGCCTAGCCAATTGCTCACTTCATTACAGAGACTTAAAAAAGAATAGACCCGCTAGAGTTTTTATCTCCAAAGGGTCTATTCAGAAGGGTTCACTGAGCTGATAAAAAATTTAAGATAGGCAGTCACTAAACCTTCTTCAGCCAGCTAAACATCGCCCGCAGATCCTTGCCGACTTCCTCAATCGGATGCTCCGACTCAATCCGGCGAGTCGCATTAAAAGCCGCATTGCCGGCCTGCGCCTCCAGCACAAACTCACGCGCAAACTGCCCGGTCTGAATCTCTTTAAGAATCTGCTTCATCGCAGCTTTAGTCTCCGCAGTGATCACCCGTGGGCCGCGAGTATAGTCACCGTACTCAGCCGTGTTCGAAATGCTATCGCGCATCTTCGCCAGGC
The DNA here is from genome assembly GCA_049680585.1 of Phormidesmis sp. Lineage (GTDB taxonomy): Bacteria > Cyanobacteriota > Cyanobacteriia > Phormidesmidales > Phormidesmidaceae > Phormidesmis. Next base: position 4,163 of record JBAUIB010000464.1, on the reverse strand, counting down.
CCCCTTCTACGACCAAATCCACAATCAGCTTCACTTCGTGCAAGCACTCAAAGTAAGCCAATTCCGGCTGATAGCCTGCCTCCACCAGCGTTTCAAACCCCGCCTTGATTAGCTCGCTGAGGCCGCCACACAGCACCGCCTGCTCACCAAACAAATCCGTCTCAGTTTCTTCACGAAACGTCGTTTCCAAAATGCCCGCGCGAGTCCCACCAATGCCTTTGGCATAGGCCATTGCCAAATCGCGCGCTTGCCCAGACGCATCTTGATACACCGCAAATAGAGCCGGTACGCCTTGACCCTGCTCATAGGTGCGACGCACGAGGTGACCTGGCCCTTTGGGCGCCGCCATCACCACATCGACATCGGCAGGAGGGACAATTTGAGCAAAGTTGATATTAAAGCCGTGAGCAAAGGCCAACACGTTCCCAGCTTCAAGATTGGGCTCAATGCTGTCTTTGTAGACGCTGCGCTGCACTTCATCCGGCAGCAAAATCATAATAAAGTCAGCCACTTTAGCTGCATCAGCGACCGACTTAACGCTCAGCCCTTCCGCTTCGGCTTTGGCTTTAGAACGACTGCCCTCATATAGCCCGACCACTACATTCACACCGCTGTCTTTGAGGTTCAAGGCATGGGCGTGGCCTTGCGAACCATAGCCGATAATGGCCACCGTCTTGCCATTGAGCAAGTCTAGATTGGCATCGCTGTCGTAATACATTTTGGCCATCGGAAGTCAATTCTCCTTAAACTGCGGGGTGCCTCTTTGCAAGCAGCCGATCAGGGCAAGGTGCCGATCAAAAGCGCGGTGCAAAGGGGGGAATGTGTCGTCATGTCGAACGTTTGATTTTATCAAACAGTCTGCGGTCTGATGAAGTCTTTGATTTATATCTTTGGCTGTTTCAGATGCCAGTCGGTCGCTTGCTCGTAGGCATGGCCCGCTTCAAACAGCAGATCTTCGCGTAAGACATTGCTAATTAGCTGCAGGCCAATCGGCATACCGTCGCGATCAAATCCGCAGGGAATGCTCATACCGGGAAGACCGGCCATATTCACCGGAATTGTCATCAGATCCAGCAGGTACATGCTGAGCGGGTCGTCGTTTTCACCCGCTTTAAAGGCCGTCGTCGGCACGGTGGGGCTCACTAAAATATCCACATCCTCAAAGGCTTTCTCAAAGTCTTGCTTCATCAGCGTTCTGACTTTTTGAGCTTTGAGGTAAAAGGCGTCGTAGTAGCCTGCCGATAGGGCGTAGGTGCCGATCATGATCCGCCGCTTAACCTCGTTGCCGAAGCCTTCTGAGCGGGTTTTGTTGTACATCGAGAGCAGGTTGGGTTCGTCGGCGCGCAGGCCGTAGCGCACGCCGTCATAGCGGGCCAGGTTAGCAGAGGCTTCACAGGGCGCAATGATGTAGTAGGCCGACACGCCGTAGTTGAAGCGAGGGCAGGAGATCGTTTTCACCTTTGCGCCCAGTGCCTTGAGCTGCTCAATAGCTGCCGTCACCGCATCACCGACATCAGTCGCTAGGCCGTCGCCAAAGGTTTCTTTGATAATGCCGACTGTGCGTCCTTTGAGGCTGGTTTTGAGCGACTGGGTGTAGTCCGGGATTTTGACGTTGAGGCTAGTCGCGTCTTTGGGATCGTGGCCGGCGATCGCCCCCAGCAATATCGCCGTATCTTCCACCGTGCGGCCAAACGGCCCAATTTGATCGAGCGACGAGGCAAAGGCGACGAGGCCAAAGCGCGACACGAGCCCGTAGGTGGGCTTCATCCCGACAATCCCACAAAAAGACGCGGGCTGACGGATCGATCCGCCCGTGTCTGAGCCCAAGGAAACTGGGGCTTGTCCGCCTGCGACTGCCGCTGCTGAGCCGCCTGATGAGCCACCCGGAACGCGGGCGAGATCCCAAGGGTTGTGAGTGGTGTAAAAGGCCGAGTTCTCGGTGGAGCCGCCCATCGCAAACTCGTCTAGGTTCGTTTTACCAACGAAGAGAGCACCGGCTGCATCCAGCTTGGCCGTCACGGTTGACTCGTACGGCGGCACAAAGTTCTCCAGCATTTTGGAGCTGCAGGTGGTGCGAATGCCCTGCGTACAGAGATTGTCTTTGAGTGCGATCGGAATGCCTGCGAGTGGGCCAATTGCTTCACCAGCGGCGATTTTGTCGTCTACGGCCTGCGCTTGGGCAAGGGCTTTTTCGGCTGTCAGCGAGACAAAGCTTTTGAGTTTGGGCTCTACGGCCTGGGCCTGATCGAGCTGGGTCTGAGCAATTTCAACGGCGGTGCGCTCTTTGCGGGTGAGCTGTTGGTGCAACTCGCGGATGGCTGACATAAAGGTTCCTCTAAAACTTCCTCGCCGCTGTAATATTTGTCAGGTTGCTGAGGCTACTCACATTGGATGGAAGCCCTACTAAACAACAGGCAACCTGATTCGCAAAGTACAAATGCATTCGTACTTTGCTGTACAACTAGCTAGATTAGCAGACCCGTAAGCTGTGCAAACCACTCAGCGCTGTCAGCAGATTAAATTTTGGCCCCGGTTTTGGAGCGAGCGATACCTCGGTGAAGATTAAGAGAGTGCTATTGTCTAAGTTCCGTAAGATTCATTAAGATTGTTACGGGTTTTTGTTAGACGTCTTTAGTGGCTTTTACTGAATGTCTGGGTTTTGGTACGTTACAGTGATCGCAACCATCCTAGGTGCCCTCTTGAGTGCCACCCCCTTTTACCGCGTGATGGGCGATTGGGCGGCTGACACGGCGATTTCTATAAAGCCGAATGGCTCACAAACGGCTCCAGCAGAAACAGCTTCATCGGATCTAGAGGCTGAGACAGGCGCTGAGGCAGACAACAAAACAGCGGCCAATACCACTGAGCGAAATTACCAGCGGGCGACTGAGCTTGCAGACCAGGCGGTGGAAGCCTATCAGTCAGCGCGAGACACTGACTCAGAAGCGCGATCGCTAGCCTTTACCCGACAGGAGCGGTTCTTGTGGCAGGCAACGCTAGCAAAGCTTGCGACCATTCCTAAAAGCTCAAAGCACTACAAAGATGCCGGTATTAAGCAGCGGCACTATCAGCGACTGCTCGCAACTGCCGAAAGCAAGCTGATCGAGATTGACAGTGCTTTTCTCAGTGAGATTATTCGCGATGTTGGCGTAAGCCCACAAACAGTGCATGTAACCCTGTGCCAAATCGATCTGCCAGCCGATCTGCCAGCAGACGAGACATCAGCGCAGACCGACCTTGTTGCCCCAGCCGCACTCATCTCCAACGGGAAAGTTAGCGGTACGCACTGCCGTCACCACCTGGGCGAGGAGCGCTTAGCCAGTGCGGCCAGCTTGATAAAACTGCCGATCGCGATCGCCCTCATGCACAAAGTCGCGACTGAAGAGATTGATCTGGACAGCAAGCTGTATGTCGATCCTGGCAACTTTACTGAAACGGCAGCTGGCTCTCAAATTACGGTTGACAAAGAGTATCCGCTCGGCAAAGTCATGACCTACATGATCAACGAGAGCAACAATATTGCCACCAATCAGCTGATCGACTACCTCGGCCGCGACTATATCACTCAGACTCTAGACGAGATGGGCTATGTCGATACCTATGCCGGTCGTAAGTTAGTTGGAGATTCGGCCATACCTGCCGATATGGGCGATCGCATCAATCAGGCGACCACCAACGAAATCGCGGCCATGATGGCTAGCGTATACACCTCACAAACGCCCATTGATAAAGAGCTGCGCTTTGCCCTACTAGACCAGTTGGATTACGAATTTGGCTACGACGCGCTCAAAAAGATGGGGCCAGCGGTTCACTGGATGGGCGAAAAAACGGGTCAAAACGATCGCGTGATTGGCTCTGTGCTAGCGATGACCATTGGCGAAGAAAGCTACGTTTTATCAGTCGCGCTAGACCACAGTGGCGAGGCCGGAGCGCTCCGGCAAATTATTCGAGACACCGCTAGCCATGTGCTAGAAACCGGCCCGCTGATTGATCGCCCAGAACGATAAGCCAGAAAAATAAGCCAGAACGATAGTGCCAAAAACGAGGTGCTAGGGCACTTCGCTAGGAATAATTTTTAGCGACATATTGAGAATTTTCCTGATGGGCCTGCTTGTGAGGACGACGTGGGCTTATTCTAGATAGAGTCTAGGCGACTCAAGTGC
>JBAUIB010000463.1:0-1679 GCA_049680585.1 Phormidesmis sp. | reverse complement strand
ACCTTTCATCGAGCTTGGCAACGACCCACACTCCTTTAAATACCGTCCCGATTTTGACCAGCTAGAGGTCAACGAAAATACTGGCTTTGTGCTGTTCTCGCGCCCCTGTAATCCCACTGGCAACGTGATTACTGGCGAAGAGGTGCAGGGCATTGTCGATTTGGCTGCACCTTACAATGTGCCTGTTTTCATCGACTCGGCCTATGCGCCGCCTTTCCCGGCGCTCAATTTTACTGAGATGACGCCGGTTTTTGGGCCCAATATTGTTCACTGCATCAGCCTGTCTAAGGCCGGTTTACCCGGTGAGCGGGTGGGCATTGCCATCGGTGACGAAAATATTATTCAAATCTTAGAAGCGTTTCAGACCAATCTGTGTATTCACTCCAGTCGGTATGGTCAGGCGATCGCTGCCCGCGCCATCCGCAGCGGTGCCCTAGCTGACATTTCGCTCAACGTCATTCGGCCTCACTACCAGAATAAGTTCGCTGTCCTGGAAGAAACGCTTACCCAGGCCATGCCAAATGAGGTGCCCTGGCGACTGCACCGAGGAGAAGGCGCGATCTTTGCGTGGATATGGTTTGAATCTTTGCCAATGAGCGACTGGGATTTTTACAACGAGCTAAAAAACTACGGTGTGATCATTGTGCCAGGCAGTCCTTTCTTCCCAGGGCTAAAAAATAGCCTGAACGGCGAAGACTGGCCCCATATGCGCCAGTGTTTCCGCATCAGTCTGACGGCTACAGATGAGCAAATTGTCACCGCCATCAAGCATCTAGCGACGCTCACAGACAAGGTCTACTCCGCTCAGCCCGCCATGGCGACCGCCTCGAAATGACAGCAAAAATGACAGAATCGGGCTGGCTGCGAATTGGACGGATTGTCGCGGCTCACGGGCTGCATGGCCATGTCAAGGTATATGCCGAGAGTGATTTTCCTAAGCGGTTTACCCAGCCGGGCGATCGCTGGCTAAAAAAGTCAACCGATGCGCAGCCAGTGCCGATCAAGCTCGTCAGCGGTCGCTACTTAGAAGGTAAAAATCAATATTTGGTGAAGCTCGCAGGCGTAGACCCTCGCGACCAAGCAGAGGATTTGCGACAAGCTGAGCTGATGGTGCCAGAGAGCGATCGCCTTTCCCTAGAACCTGGAGAATTTCACGTCTCCGACCTGATTGGCCTGACGGTCGTCCTAAAGGCGGATCAAACAACTATCGGAACGGTAACGGATGTCTTCACCACCGGTCACGACATGCTGGAGGTTACCGTCAGGGAAACGTCAGAAGATTCAGAAACAGACGATAATTCAGAGTTGGCGCTAGCGACAGAAAAAGCAATTCCTCACGATTCTATGCGGGCAAAAGCCGCCCAAAAGCTTAAGCGCCAGGTAAAGCGGAAAGCGAAGAAAAAAGCCCCCAAAACGCTTCTAATTCCCTTCGTAGAAGAAATTGTGCCAGTTGTAGACATCCCCGCCGGTCGGATAGAAATCACCCCACCGCCCGGACTAATTGAGCTAGGGATTTCATAATTTGTCAGACACTTATGACAGAAGACGTCAATTGGGTGCTTCTCGCCGTCGCCTTGAAGATGCCGTTAGGCTTCACATGCAGCAACGTTGGACAGGAGCCACGTATCTCAGTGGATATGCTGTCGAATGTGCACTAAAGTCATTAATTTGCCATGAGC
>JBAUIB010000462.1:0-8814 GCA_049680585.1 Phormidesmis sp. | reverse complement strand
CACCTGTTCGGATAAAGATGTTACAGAGTAAAGATGTTACAGAGTTTATAGACAGTGTATGGAATGAAAGTGTATGGAATCTAGTACTCGCCTCTCCGGCTACTGATCACTTCTGAGCTTACACATTTGGCTAATTGTTTTCCTGCTTCTATGCTCAACGGGACTATTCTGCAATGCTTTCACAGCTGCTTGCCAGCCGAATCGGGCTCTGGATTAGCCGCTAAAGCCTCTTCTCAATTAAGTTTTTGGCAACAGCTCGCTCAGTCGGCGACGGAACTCGCTAATGTGGGCTTTAGTGCGCTATGGCTGCCGCCAATGACCAAGGGGAGCGATGGCGCTGAGGACTCTGGCTACAGTGCTTATGACCTCTACGATCTCGGGGAGTTTGACCAGTGCGGTAGTGTGGCTACAAAGTATGGCGATCGCGCGCAGCTCTTATCTGCCATTGCCGCGATTCAGTCGGCGGGGCTCCAGGTCTATGGCGACGTTGTTTTACACCGCAAGCACGGTGGGGATGGCCTCGAGAAATTAGAGGTCACGCCCGTATCCTGGCGTGAACCTAGCCGTGCAACGGGCCCTGCCCAGGAAATTTTAGCCCGCAGCCGCTTCGACTTTCCCAATCGAACACTGCGCTATAGCGACATGACGTGGCGCGGTGAACACTTTCAGCGGGTGAACCACAACTATTTAGCCAGTGACAAAGAAGCGGCTTCGCTTTACCGAATCAAGCTCAAAGCGTTTAGCTCTGATGTTGATGTACGGCTAGGTAAACAAGCGCAGGCCAGCTCACCTGTCTGCGAGCTGGACTTGGATATGTCCGAGGTGGCGCAAGCCCTTAATGACTGGGGACAATGGCTGCTAGAAACCACTCGGATAGACGGGCTGCGAATAGATGGCGTCAAATATGTGCCCGCTAACTATGTGCGCGAATGGATACAGCAGCTACGCGCTGAAGTTAAGAGAACGCCTCAGCTTTTCGTGATGGGTGATTGCTGGTCTGATCAGGTCAATGATCTGCACTGGTATATTGCAAAGAGTGGCGGCGAGCTGTCGCTGTTCGATGTTCCGCTGCACTATAACTTTCACTATGCCAGCCGTCAGGGCGGCTACTATGACCTGCGTACCATTTTTAAAGGGACGCTCGTGCAAGAGCAGCCAGCTTTAGCCGTTACCTTTGTGGAAAATCACGATTCCCAGCCTTTTCAGCTGTTAGAGTCGCCAGTGGACGCCTGGTTCAAGCCGCTGGCCTACGCGCTGATTTTGCTCCGGCAAGAAGGCTATCCCTGTGTGTTTGCAGGGGACTACTATGGGGCAAATTGCACCAGTGGGCAACGCGAGGTGCGACTGCCTGCTTATCGCTGGCTGCTAGATCGGCTGCTATTTGCGCGATCGCACTGCGCCTATGGCGATCAGTATGACTATTTCGAGCAGGCCAGCTCGATTGGCTGGACGCGTCTAGGCGATTCGTCGCATCCTCAGGCAATGGCTGTGGTGATGAGTAACGCCGATGACACTCAGCAATGGATGGAGGTAGGCAAACCCAGCACTCAGTTTACGGACATTACGCAGCATTTGAACGAGCCGGTATGGACGAACAGCGACGGTTGGGGACAGTTTGGCTGTCGAGGCAGCTCGGTTTCGGTCTGGGTAGAGGTTGGATAAATGGCTGAGTAGAGTGGACACTCAAAACCGGGAAAAAGGCAGCACACCCTCTTGACAGAGAATGGCTTTTACCGAGAAAATGGTGGTTCTGACAAAAAAATGCTCGGACCAGGTAAAAAGGGGGGAAGTCCGCCTACCTGTACGGCAGCGAAAAATACTAGGAACTATGGCTTACGCAATTATTGCAGCAGGGGGCACCCAGCTACGGGTAGAGCCCGGTCGGTTTTATGACATCAACCGTTTACCGGTAGAAGCCGACGAACAGATTACAATTGACAACGTACTCATGGTTGAAGATGGCGACGATGTCAGTATCGGACAGCCGCTGCTAGAAGGTGCCAGTGTGAGTGGTACGGTGATCAGTCATCTGCGGGGCAAAAAGGTCATTGTCTACAAAATGCAGCCTAAGAAAAAGACCCGTAAGAAGCGCGGTCACCGTCAAGAACTGACGCGCGTGATGATCGATTCGATTACAGTGGGTGGGCAGACGATGACATCTGATCAAGCTCGGTCAGCTGGTCAGACTCAGAGGGTTGAACCGAATGATTCGGCTGAAGAAGAGTAGAGACTAGGCGATCACAACGATGCTGAGCGACTATCTGAATTGATGTAGCTACGTTGAGGCAGCTACAGTTCTAAGACAATCACAAGGAGATAACTAAAGTCATGGCACATAAGAAGGGAACAGGCAGTACTCGAAATGGCCGCGACTCTAACGCGCAGCGGCTGGGTGTTAAGAAATATGGCGGCGAAAGTGTCATTGCAGGCAACATTATCGTGCGTCAGCGCGGGACTAAGTACCATGTTGGTAACAACGTTGGCCGTGGTGGCGATGATACGCTGTTTGCTTTGATTGATGGGGTGGTGAAATTTGAGCGTAAAGGCAAGAACCGTAAGAAGGTGAGTGTTTACACCGCTGCCGTATAGTCAAGGTGCGAGTGCTGTCACTCTAGTCAATGACCGCAGGCTAGCCTACAGTTTGCGGTATTAACCAATACACCTCTCAAAGAGCCCGCTGTTTCTTCAGAAGCAGCGGGCTCTTTGAATTGTTCGGCACAGAGCTGTAACGTCCGTAGGTTAGGTGATTCAGCTCTAGATTTGTTTGATAACCTAGGGCCATAGTCAGTGACTCTATAAAAACTTCCTAAACAAAAATTGGGCTGCTGTGCCTTCTTATTTACTAATTTCTATTTTGCCAGCGATCGCAGCGGCTGCATCCGGTAGCATTGCGCTATACGCCTGGCATCGCCGCGAAATCAACAGTGCTAAAGCATTTTCGCTATGCGCAGCCAGTATCTTCATCTGGTGTTTTTTTTCAATTTTTGAGTACCTCTCGCTGGGCGAAGTCACCCGCGTTGTTTTCGGCAAAGCGCAATATTTGGGAATTGTCTGCTTTCCGCTCTTTTGGCTGATTTTTACGCTGCGATATGCTCACTGCGATGGCTGGCTAAGTCGACCGGTGCTGGCGCTACTGAGCGTCATTCCAATTATGTCTTTGCTGTTAGCCTTGAGCGATCCCTGGCATGGTTGGATCTGGCGATCCGCGACAGTCACAACTGCTCCCTTTCCGCAGCTAGTCATCGATCATGGCTGGTGGTTTAGCTATGTGCTCATGCCTCAGTCCTACGTGCTGCTAATTGCGGGCTTTGGCGTGCTGCTGAGCGCTTCGTTTGCCGGATCACATCTGTACCAGCGGCAGACGCTCGTATTGCTGAGCGCCGCAATTATTCCCTTTTTCTGCAATGTGCTGTATATCGCTGCCGATGTCACATTTTACGGACTTGATCTGACGCCAGTTGGTTTTGCGGTCTCCGGTTTACTCGTTCATCTAGGTCTGTTTCACGCCAAGTTTCTAGATATCGCGCCTGTGTCGTATAAAACGGTATTTACCAATACGGTGGATGCGGTGATCTTATTGGATATTCATCAGCGAATTGTGGATTTGAATCCGAGTGCTTTGGTAGAGGGTCGAGAAGCTTTTGAGGCAACCTCAGTGATTGGCCAGCCGTTTGAGAGAGTTTTTCCAGACTATCGGGTGCTGCTACGAGGGGCACAAGACGCTGAGCTGACAAAAACGTTGAAGCTGCCGAATCTGTTTACAAAGCGCCGCGATGATCGCCAGCAGGAGGTGTTTAGAGAGATTAAGGTGCGATCGCTGCGCAGTCCTAGCGGTAGGCAAGTCGGCTCAGCGATTATCATTCGCGATGTCACCTTAGAGAAAAGGCAGCAGGCCCAGCTAGAGCAGTTTGCCTATATCGATAGCCTCACAGGACTATTTAACCGACGACAGCTAGAGATTAAAGCGGAAGAAGCATTTGCTTTTTACCCGCCTCAGATAGCGGCAACTCGGTCCTTGATAGCCCTACTGTATGTCGATCTCAATCACTTCAAGCCGATCAACGATGCCTATGGCCACGAGGTGGGCGATCACGTGCTGCAACATTTTGCCCGGTGTCTTCAAAGCAGCGTTCGTCAGGGAGATGTGGTCGCGCGCTTGGGAGGAGATGAGTTTGCGGCGTTGCTACATGGTGCTAGTCCGGAAGTTGCCCTAGAGGTGCGATCGCGTCTGGCAAAAAATCTGAATCAGGAAATTATATTCTCCGGGCACCGAATGACCATTAGCGCCAGCATCGGGATTGCTTACTATCCGCTAGATGGCAAGACCCTGCAAGATTTGCTGCGGCGAGCCGATCAGGACATGTACCGCGAAAAGCGCATGGCTAGGAATGCCTAGACTGTGCTGGGGAGATTGCGCTTCATAGGGTTTGCATTAGCGCAACGGGATCAATATTTTCTTTCATCACCTCAAAGGCATTGGCTACTGCGGTTGGAATCGCGAGGGGACTGCCTGTTTGGGCATCGACAAAGACCCAGTCGGTTGAGGCGATCGCTAATACCTGCTGATCGGCAGGCCGAAAGAACTGATATTTTCGCTGCGATCGCACTTTGCGAATAGTCGTAATCCAGGTAAAGAGAATGACCACTTCATCCACAAACGCAGGCTGAAGGTATTCTACCTGGTGCTTTCGCACGATCCAGGTAGCGCCTATCTCAGTCGTGAGCCGTGTGCAACCTGTGTCGTTTGCATGTGCGATCGCTGCCGCCTGCATCCAGCTCACGTACTCTACATTGTTGAGGTGACCATTTTGGTCAATGGCCGAAGCCGGAATGGTGATGTCGTAGCGATAGATAGCTGACATTTAAGGAGAATTGCAAAATAATGATATCGATTCAACTTTAGCTTACTGGTCACGGCGGCCCTCAAACCGCTAGGCTGAGTAGGTTACTCGTCTTTTTTCACGCTTTTTCTAATAGCTGACTCTTCAGATCTATATGCGACATCTCATTACCAGCGCCCTTCCCTATATCAACGGTATTAAGCACCTTGGCAACTTGGTGGGTTCGATGCTGCCAGCAGATGTCTATGCCCGGTTTTTACGCCAAGAAGGTGAAGAGGTTTTATACATTTGTGGGACAGATGAGCATGGGACACCGGCTGAAATTGCAGCGCTTGAAGAAGGGCTAGAGGTGGCTGACTTTTGCACCCGGCAGTACGAGCGGCAGACAGATGTCTATCAAAAGTTTGGGCTCTCGTTTGATTATTTTGGCCGGACCTCGTCGTCAGAGCAGCAGGAGCTAACGCAAGATTTTTACCGCAGTTTGGACGAGCATGGCTTTATTGAAGAGCGTGAGATTAGTCAGGTTTATTCCATTGCCGATGAGCGTTTTTTACCGGATCGCTATGTAGAAGGAACCTGTCCAAACTGTGGCTATGAAAGAGCGCGCGGCGATCAGTGCGAAAACTGCACGAAGATGCTGAATCCCACAGATTTAATCGATCCGCGCTCGGCAGTTTCGGGTTCTACAGATGTGGAAGTGCGCACAAGCCGTCACCTGTTTTTGCGGCTCGATAAGCTGAGCGATGAGGTGCGCAGTTGGGTCGATTCACAAACGGATTGGCCGACCCTGACGAAGTCGATCGCTAAAAAGTGGCTAGATGAGGGGCTGCAAAGCCGGGGAATTACGCGTGACTTAAAGTGGGGAGTGCCGGTCCCGAAAGCAGGCTTTGAAGACAAGGTTTTCTATGTGTGGTTTGATGCGCCGATTGGCTACCTCTCGGCAACGAAAGCCTGGGGGGAGTCTGCCGGTAAAGACTGGAAAAGCTGGTGGTACGACGCTGAGGATGTGCGCTATACGCAGTTTATGGCCAAAGATAATCTGCCGTTTCACACTATCATGTGGCCGGCGACGATATTGGGCACGCGCGAGCCTTGGAAAATGGCGGACTACATCAAGGGCTTTAACTGGCTCAATTACTACGGCGGTAAGTTCTCGACGAGCTCTAAGCGAGGCGTGTTTTTAGATCAGGCGCTGGAGATTGCCCCGGCAGATTACTGGCGCTATATGCTGATGGCTTCAGCGCCGGAGTCTGCGGATTCGGCGTTTACCTGGGAGCAGTTTCAAACCAAGGTGAACAAAGAGCTGGCGGATAATTTTGGCAATTTTATCAATCGCATTTTGAAGTTTACCGCCTCGCGCTTTGGCAATGAGCTGCCCGCTGGTGGCGTGCCGGGTGAGGCTGAGGCTGAGCTGGAGGCGCGATGCCAAGTGCTGGTTGCGGAATTGCGATCGCACCTCAAAAACATGGAATTTCGTAAAGCCACCGAAACGCTGAATACGCTCTGGTCTGCAGGTAATCAATATATAGATGTGCGGGCACCTTGGACGCTGTTTAAGCAAGATAAAGATGAGGCGGCAGTAGTAATTCGCACCTGTGTGAATTTGATTCGGCTGTATGCGATCGCCGCTGCCCCCTTCATCCCCACCACCGCCGAAACGCTCTTTGATGCCTTGCAGCTCACCGAAGCAGAGCGCAGCAGCACGATGAGCGAGGCTACGGACCTGAGCATCCTCAAAGCCGGTCGGGCCTTCGCCGTGCCACCCGTGCTGATTCAGAAAATAGATGATGAGCGGGTGGCTGAACTCAAAGCTCAGTATGGCGGTGAGTAAACATTTGAATTAATTTGAATTAACAAGTGCCACCTAGAGATATCGACCGTATTAGGGAAAAGATACGGTTTTGCCAATACGATATGTCAGCTCATGCTGTAGAAGAAATGGCTGAAGACTTGCTGAGTATACTGGACATAGAAGAAGCCGTTCTAAGTGGTCGAGTTGTCAGAACTGAAAAAGAGGATCCACGGGGAACGAAATATGTCGTTGTAGGAACTGCACTAGATGGAAAAACACCTGTTAGCGTCGTTGGGCGTTTTGCTAGCAGCGGACGCTATCTGATTATCACTGTATACCAAGTTACTGAGCTGGAGAGCTGAGCCATATGTACGGTTATAGATGCGAGTATTGTGAGGGTACTGTTCAGTCGCGCACTGTTGAAAGAGAAGCGTTTAAGCACAAAGATGGATTTGTCATTCTTGAAAACGTAGAAATTGGCGTTTGCGACACCTGCGGCAATCGATATTATTCAGCCAATATTCTCCATATGGTTCACGCTGTTGCCACTGGAACGAAGCAGCCAGATAGAACCGAGAAAATTCCCGTTGCCCAACTATAAGTAGCACTCACCACTGTGTTCACTACATGAGATAGAACTGGCTGTGATAGAAAATGCGACATTGATTTCGTTTGGCGTGGCGAGTGCTGCGCTGGTGGTGATGCCAGGGCCAGCGACGCTTTATATTGTCACGCGCAGTGTAGATCAAGGAAAGCAGGCAGGCATTGCCTCTGTGCTAGGAATTTCTGTAGGCGCAATGGTGCATTTTTTGGCGGCTGGACTAGGACTTTCAGCGGTTTTGATGACGTCGGCGACGGCGTTTTCGGTGGTTAAGTATGGGGGCGTGCTGTATTTGATTTGGCTGGGTGTGCAGACGCTGCGATCGAACGAAACACTTTTGCTAAATAGGAAGACCCCGAAGGCTCCGCTGCTGACCATTTTCCGACAGGCTGTTGTCGTCAATGTCCTAAATCCTAAGGCCGCTATTTTCTTTCTAGCCTTTTTGCCTCAGTTTATAAATCCTGCCGGTATCCCGGTCTGGCAGCAGCTGATTCCGCTGTGTGTTGTTTTTATCGGCAGTGGCTGCGGCGCAATCCGCTGTTTTTACGACGGCAAAAGTATGTGGCCGGAAGTGTCTACATTGCCTTGGGTGTGGTGGCAGCGACGGTGACGCCTGCTCATAAGTAGCTTTTTGTCATTAGCCCTTTTCATTGTCAGACTCTTGGTCGGAGAGCGTCTGAACCGCTAAAGTTGGCCATATTATTCACACGTTAATGTAATGGGAAAGCGATGTTTCCTGCTCAGTTTGTTCCGGCTCGCACTAAGCTTGCAACGCTGTTTTTGGTAGGGCTGACGAGTGCTTTGAGCGCTGTTTTGATTAGCTGTGCCAACAGTCCTCAGTCGGCTAGCGGCTCTGCTGATATGCCTTTTGTTGCCGTCACACAAATTGTAGAGCGGCCATCGTTGAATGCAGTGCGCGATGGGATTCAGGATGCGCTGGCAGCGGCGGGCTATCAGGTGGATGAGACGCTGCGATGGGAGTGGCAAAGTGCTCAGCTCAATCCGGCAACGGCAGTCAGAATTGCCAACAAATATGCAAAGGCAAGACCGGATGTGATTGTCGCGATCGCCCCCCATAGTGCCAAAGCCACTGTTGCTGCAGCTAAAAACACGCCCGTGATCTTCTGTGCGGTGGCTGACCCGGTCGCCGCTGGTCTTGTTAAAAGCATAGATAAACCAGGTGATAATGTCACAGGGGTGAGTGATCGCTTCCCGATTGACCAACAGATAAGCTTAATCAAAGAGATTTTACCGGATGCTCAAACGCTGGGTGTGATCTACACTGCCAGAGAAGAAAAGACCGAAGAAGAAAGGGCCGGAGAAGAAACTGGAGAAGATGTCTCGGCAAGCTCGATTGCGTTGATCAGGCAAAGCGCTCCTGAGCAGGGCTTTATCAGTGTGAGGGAAGTGGCAGTTTTTACCTCAGGCGAAGTGGCTGATGCGGCTCGTAGCCTTGTCGGCTCTGTTGACGCTATCTATGTAGCAACAGAGGTAACGACAGAACCGACGACATCAGAACTAGAGTCGGTCGTTCAGGTCGGCAAGGACAACTTTGTGCCAGTGTTTTCTGGGAGTATGAA
>JBAUIB010000461.1:0-2947 GCA_049680585.1 Phormidesmis sp. | reverse complement strand
TAACGACCTGATCGCCAATGCGAAAGGGCCTTGCGGATAGCAAAATCACCCCTGAAATGTAGTTGCTCAGCACATCTTTCAAGCTAAAACCGATGGCTACGCTGGTGAGTCCGAGTGCGCCCAGCATGCTGGCAAAGTCTATGCCCCACACGCCCAGCGCCACCACCGCGCCAAAAATCCAAATGCCGCCGTAGCCTAGCCGCCCGATTAACACTTCGGTGCTGTGATCGCCTTCTGTCTGCTGCGCCCAGCGAAAGGCGCTGTAGCGAACACCTTTGGCTACCAGCCAGGTAATGAAGATGACAATCAGTACGCCAATTAGGGCCGGAATACTCGCGATCGCATCTCTACCGAGCTGACGAACGGTGCCATTGAGCCGCTGCATGACATCAATCGCTACTGGCGGCTTCTCGAAGCTTCTCTCCAAGCGGCCTGCCCATTCCTGCGCCAGCTCCTCCAGCGGCAACCCAAAATCCTGCGCATCCTGCTGGGTGACAGTCATTAGCACCCGGTTATTGGCCTGCACATTGATCAAGTTTTGATCGTCCACTGGCGCAGTGGTGACCGTGATCAGACCGTCTGTACTGGCGAGCAGACTGGCAATTCGCCGGTTAATGATGGCGGCTCGCTGACTGGCCGACAGATCGTTCAAGCTACCGACCTGAAAGATTGACTGGCCTCGCACTATCACATCGGCAAAGTAGACGCCGTCGCTGGGCGCGGCGACTGAGTCTGTTTCGCTCTCAGCGGTGTCGCTTTCAGATTCTGCTTGTTCTACAACAGCGGCTGGTGGCACGGTGCTCTCTCCAGCCTCGTCTTGTGTGACAGCGGGGGCCATCAGTACGCTGATCCACAGAGACATGCCGATGAGAATTACTCGAAAGCCGCTCTTTTTCATGAAGTTTTGAGGCGCTGCACGTTTGCAAATAGGAGGCTTTGCAATCATAGCGAATTAACGCAACCACTCAACAATCTAGCTCCTGTCTCTGGCTCTTTGTAAAATTGTTCGACTGTCGGATTCTTCCTCAGTGTCACTGCTAGCAGGTGTGGGTGTATCTGTTTCTTCTGCGGGTGCGGGTTCAGGCGGTGCAGCTTCTTCTATTTCTTCAGGTGCGGGTTCAGAGGGGGGGTCGCTTGCAAGCTCGCAGCACTCTAGTAGGGGCGCGGCGGTCAGATCGCTGAGATCTAAAGCGCTGAGAAAATCAATCCAGGCGGTGGCCGCAGTGTCATCTTCAGGATTGGCGATGCGCTGCATGGCTAGCTCACTCAGCGCATCTGGTAAAAAACCATAGTTGGCATACAACGCGGCTCGATTGTGAGGGTTGGCTTCATTTAAGGTGCGGATCTGGTTGGCATTGGGAGAACGGTGTTCTAGCCAGCCGCTGACGGTGCTGCTGTCGCCCCCGTCACAGTTTAGGGTGAAGAACCAGCGATAGTCCATGCCGGTTTCTAGGCTCACGGCGACAGGGATGCCAATGATGCCGCTTCTATCGGTTTCACCTGCGACTTGTCCTTGGTACAGCACCTGATCGAGGGCGCCTTTCACGACCAGTTCTGCGGTGGTGTCGTCAGTGAGCGGTTCTGGTAGGTAGAACCACAATTTGGGTGTGGCTTGAGTTGTCAGGCCACCTACGGTTTCTTCGGTTCGAGTAATGCCGAGTTCTTCGACTGGGTAACTCTCGGCGTAGGCGATCGCCGTCAGTGGAATATCCGCCTGACAGCCGCCTCTTGACCCGCCACCCCGTCGCCGTCCGCCGGGTCGGCCGAGGTCTTCTTCCGTCTCTAGATTGAGCTGAATGGGGAGCGGTGGGAGCGTCTGAGACACGGCGGGTGAGTGCGGCAGGAGGGTTGTCGCCAAGGCGATCGCCGCGGTGATGAGTGACAGACGGTGAGTAGACTGCATGGATTTTGATATTCCCCTGATTGTCTGCTAGGCGTTTTGAAAGTTTAGGAATTTGCCAGTCGGGAAGTCAAATGGGACCGCCTAACTGAAAAGATGCTTAACCACCTATCGGGTCAGATCGGCATGGTTCTGCGGTGATGTCTATCGTTTAGAAGCAGAGGGGCTAGGAACAGAGGATCTGTTTGCTTTGGCGGTGGCCTTGAGCGTGAGCTGGGTGGTGAGAGCGGCAGTCGGAAGCGCGATCGCACTGGGCACCCACGGAATCCAAATCCCGGCTTCAACCAGCCACAGCCGGCAGGCCAATAGCAAAATGCCTTCGCCGACCAGCAGCCGTAACCAGAGCTGTGGCTGCTGACGAGAGTACGCGCCGATTATCCCGCCAGCTAGCGCCCAGCCAATAATCCAAGCAATTTCTCCCCATTCTGGCCAGCTAGTGAGCAGCAGACGATCATTCAAACCAGCGCTGATCAGCTGACTAATCATCTGTGCTTGGAGAAAGACGCCAGGAGTTTGATCGTCTAGCGATGGCGTGTGGGTATAGGGCGTGAGCCAAGGATCGCCAAAGCTCAAGGCAGTTGTCCCAATCAGAACAATGCGATTTTCAATGCGATTTTGCAGCTCTGCGGAGTCTGTGGTGAGAATCTCATCTACCGTCTGACAGTCTGCTGGTGTTTCCACCACGCCGCAGCGAGTTTGTTCTGGATTTCTTAACTTTCGGTAGTTTAACAAGACCTGATAGCCCTGCTTGTCGAGATTGTGATAGCCACCTATAGAAGAGCGCGTAATTCTTCTAGACGATAGCGCTGATTCTAGCTTTTCTAAAGACGCTCCTCCCTTCACTGCCTGTAGATAACGCAAGGCAACAACGGTGCTGAATGTCTGTTTAGGATGGCAAGCGGAGTCAGCAGGCGGTTCTATACTTAGTAAATGTCGGCGCAGCACACCGCCCGGCTCATCGTAGTAGGCGAAGTCACTGCCACCGACCCGTTCGGTAGAATTTCCAAGTTCTGGTGGTGGTGGTGTAGCGGGCGTCTGGATGGTGTG
>JBAUIB010000460.1:0-14935 GCA_049680585.1 Phormidesmis sp. | reverse complement strand
AGCCTGCTCAGGGTATCTGCATTGAGCTGGCCGGAGCGGGCAGCTTGCGCGATCGCCCCAACCGCTTTCACCTTTGCGCCCGAGAGCCCACAGCCACGCAGCTCATCTGCATCCGCCGATTCGACATAGTCGATCAGCGATTGCTCAGTCGCATCAGCACAGGTAACGACGCGTCCCCAAATCGACTGCGCCGCTTTCACAGAGAGCTGCTGGCCTGCCACAGCTCGGCATAGCCGCTCAGCAAAGGGCGTCTCTTGATGGGGGATGAGCGTGACAGGACCATTGCGAGCGATCGCCTCAGCCAATACCGGACTTAATTCATCGGCGATTATCAGAAACCGCTGATGAACCTCACCGGCTTGAGTGAGTCGAGAGGGCTCAGCGCACGGGCACATAGTCATAGCCGCTGCCAGAGCGACTGCCTTCTACCACCGTGACCAGCTGTGAGGGCTGATTGCGATCGCCCGTCGGGAAAAAGCTGATCGTCCCCGTCGCGCCCTCAGCCCTAAAGTCTGAATCGGCTAAGGCGGCGGCTACCCCAGCGCGTGTCGGCTCTTGAGTGATAGCCGCTGTGAGCGTCAAGGTGGCATCGTACGCCATCGCCGTACGCCAGTTGACATCGCCGCCCCATAGCCGTCGTGACTCTGTGACAAACGGATTTTGCTCATTGCTGAGGATATGCCACGGCACGGCCACCGTCAGCCCTAGGGCATTGGCTCGGCCTTCATCGAGCACGTTGGGATTGTACAGACCGTCACTGCCCACCATCGGCAGCGAACCCTGATTAACTGAAATAATGCGGTTCGCTGTGCCTACCGTATCGACCGTCAGCGCCAGCATAATCACATCTGCGCCCTCCGCTTCGGCCTCTTGCAATGCCTTACCAGCACTAAATCCCGGCTTGTCAATGTCAAATTCAGCCACGACCGCGCCGCCATTGCTCAGCAGCTCAGTCGTAAATTCGGATCTAACCGACTGGCTGTAGGTACTCTCACCCGTGTAAAAAACAACGGCCTGCTGTTTGTTGAGCGTATTGAGGACATAGCGAGAGAGGGTGGCAGCGGCGAGGCGATCGCTCGGCACCGTCCGAAAAATGTAGTCACCCGCATTGGCAATTTTGACGGCGGTACTCGTCGGAGAAATCATCGTCAAGCCCCCTTTCTCATACTCTGCCGCCGCCGCCAAGGTCGTGTCACTGGCAAAATGCCCTACGACGCCTAGCACGTCTTCATCCTCAACTAAATTAGCGGCGATCTCGGCGGCTCGATCAGGGCTAGCATCATCATTCAGCACCAGCACTTTCAGCGGCGTGCCGTTGATGCCACCCGCCTGATTGATATCTGTTTGCGCCTGCGCCACCCCGCGTAGAATTTCTAGCGCCGGGTTAATCACAGTGCCTGCGGGTACAGAGGTAGCAATGGTGTAGGCCGGTGCGTCCCCAATCTTGGCATTGTTGAGATATATCAGCGTCTCTGGATCGTTGCGATTCTCGCTGATAGCCTGCTCAAATTCTCGTTGGGCGACAGCGTAGTCACCAGCTGCCAACGCATCTAGCCCGCTTTGCTTAGTTTCAGACGCCGCCTCTGGCAAAATAGAGCGACCTGAGCGGCCGTCGGCATTGGCGACATTGACTTGACCTGAACGGCCATTCTGACCACCGGCTGAGCCACTATTCGCGTTGCCGCCATTGGACTGGGCAGTCTCGCCCGGTACAGCAGTCGGGCCTGCGTCTCCCCAGAACCGGCCTTTTAGCCACCAAGCACCGCCACCGATCAGCGCTACGGTAATTAATAAAGAGACGACGAGGGCTGGAAGCTCATTTCGTTTGGCCATGTGACTCGATGAAACCCTATTTCTAATGGAGATCCCAAATTATCAGGATGTCCGTATCAAGACGTTTGGTCTAGATTCACATAATACGGGAAAGCAAGCGGAAAACAAGCCGGAAGATAACCGCGATCGCCACCGCCGCGCCCCCCGCCATCACCGCTGTCACAATAATCAAGCCCGCCTCTCCGCCGACGATTCCATGCAGCGGGTAGAAAAAGATCACTGCCGCCAGCGTCAAGCCGCCGATAATTAGCAGATCAAACCCTTCAATCGTCCGGCGAATCTGCAAAAATACCAGTACAGCCAGCATCGCCAGCCAGACCCCACCGCCGACAAGAGACGTTCCCAACAGGCTAGTGGCCGCGATAAACAGCAGCCCGCCTTCTGCGCCAGCAAATGCCGCATTTCCCAAGAACCTAGGTAGAGAAATGGGCTGAACGGGTGGGCGCGATCGCAAAGAAGCTGGTGAGGATGAGGTTTGCGCCTGAGACGCGATAGGAGAAGCCGCAGACCGCTGTGGGGTGGGCGGCTGTGAAGGTGGCTGTTGCGCAATAGGGGGTGCAGATGGTGTAGATGCGGGTTGATTAGATGTCGTCGGCACAGGAGTCCCAGCCGATCGGCTAGCAGCGGGTGAACGCACGCCTGAAGATTGAACAGAGTCTAAGGCGGCGAGGACGGCCTTGGCTGAGGGATAGCGATCGCTGGGCCGAGCGCTCAGCATCCGATCTAGCACCTGGGCTAGGTGGCTGGACACCTGGACGTGCGATCGCCACCGCCAGGTATTAGACGAACTATCCCGCAGCTCACTCGATTCTTTACCGGTGAGCAGCACCACACAGCTAGCCGCCAGCGCATATAGATCCGCCGTCGCATCGACTGTCCCATTCATAATTTGCTCAGGCGGAGCAAAATCTGGTGAGCAAATCGTCGTTGGACCTCGCTGCACACCAGTGGGCGTTGTCACCTCTTTGACCGCCCCAAAATCCAGCAGCGATAGCCGTCCGCTGGTTCCCTTCATAATGTTAGAAGGCTTCACGTCGCGGTGAATGGCCCCATTGCGATGGACAAAATCCAGCACGTCTAGAATAGCCTTAAGCACTGACGTCACGTCAGCCTCAGAAAGCCTGCCCTGACGCTCTAGGATCTTTTCAAGATCTTCGCCGTCTAAAAACTCCTGAACAAGGTAAAACAGCTCCTCTGACTGATTAGTCAACGGATTGGTGACAGGCAGCGGAAAATACGCGTACAGATTCGGAATTTGAGGATGCTGCAAGCCCAGCCGCTCTAGGACCTCTGCTTCTTTACCAAACAGCCTGAGGGCAGTCGTGAGCTGAGCGGGCGTTAGATTTGTCGGTGGCTGAAACAGCTTTACCACACAGCGACGCTTGGTCGGCGAGTCAAAATCGCGGGCCAAAAACGCCGTCCCAAAACCGCCTTTGCCCAGCACACTGACCGGCAAATAGCGCCCGCCCAAAATCAATTCCATCCGACAGGCCCCGCAATACTTTTGCTTCAGGGGTCGAGAAATTTTGGGATCGTCGAGATCGGCGAAGCTGTTGAGTGGAGAAGGACAGGTCGGACGGGTGCAGTACAGTTGCATGAGTGGTGGGATGGCGGTTAGTCAGCGTCAACTGCTGCTTTGGCATTAGCCGCCACCTTATCACCAGCAGCCTTCACTGCTGCAGATTTCCCGGAGGCCGACTTCACCTCTGCATTGACCTTAGAATTTGCCTTTGGACTCGCCTTCGCATTCGCCTTTGAAAAAAACAGCTCGCGATCTGTAAACTGAGGCAAAATTTCTTTGGTGAAGGCTTCGGCGGCTTTAGACCGATAGCGATTGGGGTTAAAAATGACTGAAAGGGTGCGCTTCACCTCTACCGATTCGATCCGAGCACGATGAATAACGCCCATTTGCAGCTCTTTTTCGATCGCCGATGTAGAGGCAAAGGCCACGCCTAGCCCTGACTGTACCGCATTTTTGATGGCTTCAATTGAGTTTAGCTCCATTTCTATTCGCAGCCGCCGCGTTTCGATGCCACCGCGTGCGAGCACCTGATTGATTGCTTTGCGAATGGTGGACTGTGAATCTAGGGTAATGAATTTTAGCTTGTAAAGATCGCTGCGGGCGATAAAATCATTGCTCGCTAGCGGGTGAAATACCGGCATAATCAGCGCTAGCTCGTCCTCGGCGTAAGGCGCGACTTCTAGCGATTCTTGCAGCTCTGGCGGAATTTCCCCACCGATAATGGCTAGGTCTATTTGACCGTTAGCAACGCTCCAGGCCGTGCGGCGAGTAGAGTGTACGTGGAGCTGCACAGCGACTTCAGGGTAGCGCTGACGAAACTGACCGATCATGCGCGGCAGCAGGTATGTCCCGGTGGTTTGGCTGGCGCCAATGATTAAGGTACCGCCCTGAAGATTTTGCAAATCTTCGATGGCGCGGCAGGTTTCTTGGCACAGGCTCAAGATGCGATCGCCGTATTCCAGCAGCAAATGCCCGGCTTCAGTGAGCTGAGCTCGCCGCCCGCCGCGATCAAACAGGGGCACATCTAGCTGCCGCTCCAGGTTTTGCACCTGTAGACTGACGGCAGGCTGAGAGACATATAGGCTATCAGCGGCCCGCTTGAAGCTACCCTCAGCGGCAATGGCCTTTAGAATGCGGAGCTGGTCAAGGGTAAAGGGAAGGTCAGACATGACGGAATAACCTGGCTAAGCAGGAACCCAGTGAGGATGAGAACGCAGCCCTAGACGAACAAACCAATTGCAAAATTCACCTAATAAGGCTTTATTGTGGCGCCCTGATGAGGCAGCAGCGTATGCCGCGACTCTCTGAATTTACCAGGATATTGAGAAGATTGCTGAAGATTACAGATGGGGAATGACCGGACACTATCGATTGGGGATCATTTCATCGCAACCCTGCTGCCCGGTGGTGAAGGATGACTAAATGTGATGCACAATTAAAGAGTCGTCAAAATGCTGCTAAAAGGCTGTGATCTACCGTGGCTTGCGAGAGCAAGACCCTGCTTTAGAAGTTCAGCTAGAAACTCAATACCCGCAGACGCGAAAAGTCAGTAAGGTACAGTTTTAGCGCTAGTAGCGACACTACTATTTACCTTAGGTTTGGATAGATAGATTTGTGTCGCTAGATTCGGACTGTCTAGATCAGGGCTCTCTAAATTTAAGATTCGACCCACCGTTCCCATAGGCAATGCGTTAATGAAGCTTAACCCTAGGCAGCAAAACATCCTCCGCGCCACCGTGCGCCACTATGTGAGCACAGCCGAGCCGGTAGGCTCTAAGTCCTTGGTCAGTGGCTACGACCTGCAGGTGAGTTCAGCCACTATTCGCAATGTCATGAGCGTTTTAGAAGCCTCTGGATTGCTCTATCAGCCGCATACTTCAGCGGGGCGAATTCCGTCTGATTCAGGCTACCGGGCCTATGTCAACGAGCTGATGTCACCTTCTGAGCCGCTAACGCGCCAAATGAAGACCACTATCAGCCAGCGTCTAGACTGGGAAGGGCAGGCGATGGAGGCGCTATTGCAAGAAGCCGCCCAAATTTTGGCTAGCCTCAGTGGCTACATTGCGCTGGTCACGATGCCGCAGGTCGATCAGACCAAAATTAAGCATTTGCAGCTAGTGAGAGTGAGCGATCGCCAGATCCTGCTCGTTGTCGTCTTAGACGTGTATAACAATCACTCGATTTTGCTGCCGCTACCGCATCGCAGGGCCTATCGGCCATTGACGGAGGAAAGGGTTTCGGAGGCGTCTGAACCTACGGATACTGATAGTGACGTCATCGATAGAGAACTGCAGCTTTTATCTAATTTTTTAACTCAGCAGCTACGCGGCAAATCTCTCCACGAGGTTGCTTTAGACTGGTCTGATCTCGATCAGGCGTTTCAGCGATACGCCAGCGGCTTTCAGCAGGCCATTGAAGAGCTATCGCGGCGATCGCGCCCCCACCCAGCCACCCAAATTCTCTTCAGCGGTCTTGCCGATGTCCTAGATCAGCCTGAATTTGCAGAACGCAGCCAAATCCGTAGCCTGATCCAGCTATTAGAAGAGGGTCGCGATCAGCTATGGCCACTGATTTCTACGGCTAATATGTTAGACGAGCCGCTGTTGGGTACAGACACCGCAGCGGCTCAGCGCCTACGCATTTGGATTGGCACTGAAAATCCAGTGGCTCCCATGCAGTCTTGCGCGCTGGTGACGTCTACCTACGGCAGCGCACCAGGACCGGTCGGCAGTCTAGGTGTCCTCGGCCCAACGCGCATGCTGTATGAAAACGCGATCGCCGCTGTTGAAGCTGCGGCCAACTATCTGACAGATGCCGTGGCAGATACGTTAGAGCTTGGCAACCGACTTAATCCAGAAGGATAAAAGCTAGCTGTAAAAGCCGACTGTAGAGACTAACTATCGAAGTTTTTAGGCTGACGGCGAGGTTTCGCGAGCAGCCGCGCGGCTAAAATGCCGCCTAAAAAGCCAAACAGATGGCCTTCCCAAGAAATCCCTGGCTGGTTGGGCAACACGCCCCAGATAATACTGCCGTAGAGAAAGACCACCAGTAGCGAAAAGGCGATCGCCACCACACTGCGCTCGAAATAGCCGCGCAGCAGTAAAAATCCAAAGTAGCCAAAAATAACGCCGCTAGCGCCAATATGCACAGAGCCAGGTGCGCCAATCAACCAAGTCCCCAAGCCGCTACATAGCGCCGTAATCACGCTGACAATGACCCAATCGCTGGTTTCTCTGAGCATGACGAGCCAGCCCAAGCTCACAAGCGGCACCGTATTAGCTAGCAAATGGGCAAAGTTTCCGTGTAGGAAAGGCGCAAACAAGATGCCCCACAGCCCCCCCAAAGTCCGAGGGTGGATGCCAAACCAAACGTCCAATGCGCCTTTGAACAGTAGCTGGTCAATAATTTCAATTGCCCACAGCAGCACCACTAGCCCTAGCAGTGTCTGTATTTGCAGTCTAAACTCACTCACAATCGAGCGCTTGGTTTCCATCGGCAAATCCTTGCTGTGCGATCGCAGCGCCTAAAGCAGACCAATTAAATGCAACGGCCCATGCCCGGTGACAATTTCTGCCAGCAGCGCCAAAAACCCCAGCATAGCAAAGCGCCCATTCCAGACTTCGGCTACCGGCGTCAATCCCCAAGCTGACTTGTCTTGAGGATAAATTTTTACCTTCTTTTCAGGCTTTTGCAAATCTGAAAAGTGGACGGGTTTTGCGGCGATCGCCTCATCGACCATCGCCGCTAGATCCGCTACAAAGCCCGGATAGGTATCGAGTGCAGGCACCCGGTGAAAGCCTTCAATGCCCTCTTCCTCAGCAATTTCGCGATACTCAATATCGATCTCCTGCAGCGTCTCAATATGCTCAGAGACGAAGCTAATCGGCACAACGACCAAATCCTTAACGCCCTCTTCTGCCAAATTTTTGATGGCATCTTCGGTGTAAGGCTGTAGCCACTCAATCGGACCCACTCGGCTCTGATACGCCAGCGTATGGGCATTCGGGCGACCCAGTGCCTGCATAATCAACGCTGTGCAGTGCTCAATTTCCCGCTGATAGGGATCGCCAAATTCTTCTACATAGCTCACCGGTACACCGTGCGCGCTAAAGAAAATATGAGCCCCATCCGGATCAGGCAGCTTGTCCAGCTCTGTGCGAATCAAATCCGCCATCGAATTGACGTAGCCAGGCCGCGCGTACCAAGACTCAATCAGGGTATAGTCGAGCTGGCTGAGGTCTGGATCTTCTTTCCATAGCTGCTCTAATAGGCGAAAGCTCGATCCGCTGGTGCTGATTGAATACTGCGGGTATAAAGGCAGGACAACGAGCTGCTCAAGGCCGTCTTGTTTGATTTGCGCGATCGCTTCTTCTGTAAACGGATGCCAGTAGCGCATCCCCACATAAACCTCAGCCGCCTTTCCTTTCTCTTCGAGCGCGGTTTTAAGGGCGCTACCCTGCTCTTCAGTGATGCGGCGTAGCGGCGAGCCACCGCCAATTTGCTGATAGTTTTCCTGAGACGTCTTCGCCCGGCGACTAGAGATAAACCAAGCCAGTGGCTTTTGTAGGACGGGGAAGGGAATACGGATAATTTCCGGGTCCGAAAACAGGTTAAACAGGAAAGGCTGTACGTCCTCTGGCTTTTCCGGTCCACCCAAGTTTAGTAATAAAACTCCCACACGGCCCATAATGAATCGCGTACCCTAACGCTTAATATTTAGCTTTGCTCATCGTAACAATTAACGCTGTCTCTGCAACATTCCTTTATAGAAATAATTGAAAAGCTGCCGAAGTCACCCGGCAATCGCCCTTGCAGCCCGCTCCTAGCAGACCTCTGATCGCTTATTTCGCTCATTCCTATGGCCGCTCATTCCTTAGATCCTGCCATCGCCACCGTCAATCAGCGCCTGAAAGCCGCCAAGCTAGGACTGAAAATTGAACGGCGCGGCGAAAAACTCAACCTCCGTGGCACCTTACCGCCTCGCCCAGGCAGTCCTAAGCTGCGCCCGTCTCAGCAGCGCATTCCCCTAGGACTGCCGGCTCATAAAGCCGGACTCAAGCAAATTGAGAAAACGGCTAAGGTGATTGCTGCTCGCCTGATTGAGCAAACCTTCGACTGGCAGGATTATCTAGGGCCGCTAGCCGGTCTGAGTCAAACAGGCGCTGATCTGTCGGTGCAGATCGCTGCGTTTGAGCATCATTTTTTTCAACTGCGGCTTGAGGAAAGCAATGGCAGTCATCATCGACTCGCTTCAGTTCGCACCACCTGGGAAAAAGCGTATGTACCATACTTAAGGAAGCTGCAGCGCATTGCCGCAAAGCACCCTAGTTTTTCTCTGTCTGAGGCCATTTACGCCACTGTGCAGAGCACCCAGGCCAACTCTCGCGCTCGTCAGGTTTGCTGCACAGCCCTCGAGGCCCTGGCGACTTTTCTAAATGCGCCTCTACCCACACCGCTCAAGTCGTTTTGGGGCAGCTACGGCAATAGCAAAACTCAGACGCGATCGCTCCCCACCGACGACGAAATTCTCAGCGCCTATCAAAAAATCCCTAACCCGACCTGGCGATTTGTCTATGGCATCATGGCCACCTACGGCCTGCGAAACCACGAAGTTTTCTTCAGCGACTACGATCTGCTCGCTAGCGGTGATGAAGAAGCCGCCATCGAAGTTTTGGAAACCACTAAAACCGGTCAGCACGACGTTTGGCCCTTTTACCCCGAGTGGGTCGATACCTTTGACTTAAGAGAAATAGCACTACCTAACATCAACACCGATCTCACCCGCACCACCTTGCAACGCGTCGGCCAGCAGGTGTCTCTCCAGTTCAAACGCTACGGCATTCCTTTTGCCCCGTACGACTTACGCCATGCCTGGGCAGTTCGCACGGTTCATATGGGCCTACCCGACACCGTTTCCGCCCGGATGATGGGCCACTCAGTCGCCATCCACAACCGCACCTACCACCGCTGGATCACCCGCCGCGACCAGCGCGCTGCAGTGAAAGCTGCGATGGGAAACTTGTAGGCAAGATCTAACGAAAAATTCTATTGAGATCAAGCACGAATCCTGGCATGACTTCACTGAGATCTACGCTATTCGGCTTTTGAAAAATTTCAACATCCCTATCGGGACGGTAGATTTCGACAGACTTTTTGTGCGGATTGAGCAAAACTGCGAGTCTGGCACCATTTGCCAGGTAAACCCGCATTTTCTCTCGCACAGCTTTTAGGCGATCGCTTTTAGATCTCAGCTCTATCGCCACATCAGGACAAATCGGTGCAAATCCATCTTGTTCCTCTAAGGTGAGTGCCTCCCACCGTGATTTTTCGACCCAAGAGGCATCAGGAGAAAAAATAGCGCCATCTGGTAACGTAAACCCGGTTGAGGAATCAAACCCCTCACCGAGTTTTTCGTTTTGCTCCACCCATCTAGATAGCTGCCCGCTCAAGCTCAAGTTGCGACGACCCGTTGTGCTACCTGCTGGAGGCATGATAATCAGTTCTCCTTCGGCAGATAGTTCCAGCCGTAGCTGTGGATTGGCCTGGGCGATCGCCAAAAACTGCTCGCGGCTCACAATCGGCTGTACGCCTACAGGCCAGACCATCCCGATGTCACTTTTTGCCGTAGCATGAGGCTGTTGGTTTAACCGATGGGCAGCAACCATGTCTAACTCCTTCCTTTAGCGCCTTTATCTTTGTATAGATAGCCAAAGTGATGACATCAGTTTAGCTTGCGCTCAGTGCATCACCATGCCACCATCTACGTTCATCACCTGACCAGTGATATAGGCCGCTGCGGGATCTGCGGCTAAAAAGCGAATCAGTCCAGCGACTTCATCTGGCTGACCGTAGCGGCCAAGCGGAATGAACTTGAGAATCTCTTCCGTATTCTTCAGATCTTCGGTCATGTCAGTGGCGATGAAGCCGGGGGCAACGGCGTTGGCGGTCACCCCGCGAGGCGCTAGCTCTTTGGCAATCGTTTTGGTGAAGCCGATGACGCCTGCTTTGGCGGCGCTGTAGTTTGCCTGTCCTGGGTTGCCCATCAGCCCAGCGACCGAAGAAATATTAATGATGCGGCCAGAGCGCTGCTTGAGCATGATTTTGCTGACGGCGCGGGTGCATAAGAAAACGCCGGTCAAGTTTAGGTCGATTACGGCCTGCCAGTCTTCTGGCTTCATCCGCAGCAGTAGCGTATCGCGGGTAATGCCGGCATTGTTGACCAGTACATCAATGCGGCCAAACTTATCCATTGCGGCCTTGACCATTGCATCTACCTGAGCGGCTTTTGAGACATCGGCTTGCAGAGCGATCGCCTCTCCTCCAGCTCCTTCAATCTCAGCGACCACCGCATCTGCTGCATCGCTAGAGCGAGCATAGTTCACCACGATTTTGCCGCCTTGCTCAGCGAGAGCCAACGCTGCCGCCTTGCCAATTCCCCGCGAAGATCCGGTAATAATGGCAACTTTGTCCGTTAGCGCTCCAGTCATGACGTCATGTCCTCGTAGTTTTTTAATAGATATTTGTCCAGTACTGTAATGTTTTGCGGCACAACCAAGCAATCGTAGGAATGGTGTATCGCTATACAGCTTTTATCCATCCTGCTCTAAGTGATGCGCAATCCATAAATTATTCAGTAGAAGGCCCACAGCATGGAGGTAGCCCACTAGCATAGAGAGGTTGTTTTCATTCCAAGTAGTAGCTCATGGCAGTCAAACAGCAGTTTGGTAGTTTTGATGAGATGATCAGCGGCTCTGATGAGCCTCTACTAGTCGATTTTTATGCTGATTGGTGCGGCCCTTGCCAAATGATGGCTAAAATTTTGAAGCAGGTTGGCGCTGATATGAAAGGCGAAGTCAAAGTTGTCAAAATCGATACTGAGAAATATCCGCAAATTGCTTCACAGCACAGCATTCATGCGCTGCCTACGCTGATTCTATTCAAGCAGGGTCAGCCTGTAGATCGAATTGAAGGGGTACTCACCGCTGATCAGCTGATGGGCAGGGTTCGGACTGTGCTCGCTGGGTAAGCAGGCACAACGCTAGATGACACAGCCGCTAAATGGCCAAATTGACAGCCAGCCCAGTTGCTCAGTTGGACTGGCTGATGAGTCTGTATCAGCCGCGATCGCCCTAGGGGGAAACTTAGGCAATTCGCGGCGAATTTTGAGCGAGGCAATGCAGGTGATTGAGGCAACCGCAGGCGTTGAGCTGCTAGCGCGATCACATTTCTACAAAACCACTGCAGTCGGCCCCCCACAGCCTGACTACGTCAACGCCTGCATCACAATTAGCACTCGCCTGTCTCCTCGCGACTTGCTGCATCAACTGCTGGCTATCGAAAGTCAGTTTGGCCGGGTTCGTCAGGAAAAATGGGGGGCCAGGTCACTGGATTTGGATTTGCTTTTGTATGGCGATCGCATCATTGAAGCGCCCAAGCTGAGCGTGCCACATCCCAGGCTGCACGAGCGTCCTTTTGTCTTAGTCCCACTCATGGACGTTGCCGCGAAGTGGCGGCACCCTTTGTTTAATAAAACCGTCGAACAGCTCTTCACTCAGCTAGCAGAACACGACTTGCTCACAGGTGTAGAGCAAATGATGAGCTATGAGTCTCAACCTGTATGAGGATTGGTTGGTGAACTCCACGATAGCAGCTCAAAATATCTATTCTTCAGTTTTTAACCATTATGACGCTTGGGCAAGAACCACCAGAACTGATTAAACATCGCCTATTTTACGAAGGTAAAAAATTCAACTTTGAAGTCTCACGGTTTCGTCTGCCCAATCAGTCTGTTGGAGACTGGGAGTGGATCCGCCACCCAGGGGGGTCGATGGCTGTCCCAGTTACGGCAAAAGAAAAGTTTGTCCTCGTCCGTCAGTATCGGTTCGCTATGCAGGGCCGACTGCTAGAGTTTCCGGCGGGAACGGTGGAAGTAGGTGAAGAACCACTCACGACTATTCAGCGAGAGATAGAAGAAGAAACGGGCTACCGGGCGGCGAAATGGCAGATGCTTGGCCAGTTTCCAAATGCACCGGGCTACTCAGATGAGATTATCTACGCCTACCTAGCAACAGAACTAGAGAAACTGCCAGAAGGACCAAAGCTGGAAGAGGACGAAGACCTTGAAGTTGTCCTGATGGATGCCCATGAGCTAGAACAGGCAATTTCAGAGGGGGTACCAATGGACGCTAAGACTATTGCAGCGTTTTATATGGCACGGGCGAAACTGACATAGCAGCTAGCTCATCGTGCTTGGTTTGTTCTCACCCACTGCCGGACGGCTTTACGGATGGCTCGCCTTCCCTCAGCGCGGTTCGCCTCAATGATTTTGGGAAGCTCTTGGATAGGGAGTTGCGGCAAGGCCAAGCTCGTTTCAGCTTGCAAATAATTGCCGCTTTGCAAATGATAAATTGTCAGCGCTCCACTGCCGTAACACCAAATCTCTGGGACTTCGAGGCGAGCGTAGATGAGAAAGCGGTTGAGAGATTTGCTGGTCACGTCAATTTCCAAAGCGAGATCGGGCGGCGGGTCACCTTTGCTGATGTCCAAATCTAACCGACCTGTAATCGCGGCTTCGTTTTGAAAGTAGAAGCAGTGGTCAGGTTCTAGCCCAGCCATCGCCGTTCGTTGTCGCCATGTCGTAGAGCCATAGCTTTCGTAGTCTAGTTCTAGCTC
The DNA here is from genome assembly GCA_049680585.1 of Phormidesmis sp. GTDB lineage: Bacteria > Cyanobacteriota > Cyanobacteriia > Phormidesmidales > Phormidesmidaceae > Phormidesmis. The sequence continues at coordinate 1,908 of JBAUIB010000460.1, read as the reverse complement.
GTCAGCAATATCTTTAACCGCGTCGCCAATGACTTCTTTAAAGTGCTCATGCTCTGGCAAGGGAGCCATAATCTCTAATGTTCCATTGTCGTAGGCAATTCGGCTGGAACGATGGTCACCCAGATTTTCGAGCAGGCTTTCAAACTGCTCCCATTTAATATCGTTTAGCACTACTCGATCAGCTCTACGTAGCGTTGCAACCATGCCCATTTCTTAGAAATGACGACCTTATGAAAGTATGACAGATTCCTTCGCGCGCGCGGTCACCGGATGCCTTATCGCTATCCCTAGGAGAGAAGATTGCGATACCAAGTCCCGATATATTTTTGATAGGTACTAGAAAAAAGGTGAACTATGGCGGATGAGCTGGTGCTGTTTTGGCATCGCCGGGACTTACGGATTCGAGATAATTTGGGTTTGGCGGCGGCACGCGATCGCACCTCAAAAGTCATCGGCGTCTTCTGCTTAGACCCTGGCATCTTGGATGGCGACGATATTGCCCCAGCGCGAGTCACCTACATGATGGGCTCACTCGCCGAGCTGCAAGACAGCTACAAATCAGCCGGCAGTGAGCTGCTAATCCTCAAAGGCAAGCCTAAAAAGGCGATTCCTAAATTAGCAAGTGCGCTAGAAGCCGTTGCAGTGTACTGGAATCGTGACGTGGAGCCCTATTCTCGGCGGCGAGATACTGACGTTGCCAGCGCCCTTAAAGAAAAGGGCATCGAGCGCTGTACTCAGTTTTGGGACCAGCTCTTGCACGATCCAGATAGCATCAAAACCGGATCGGGCGATCCCTACAAGGTATACACGCCCTTTTGGCGCAACTGGCTCCAGCACCCCAAGGAGGGGCCTGTCGATATACTGGCGAATGTAACTGGGCTGAGTCCGCATGAAAAGGCGATCGCCAATGATGCTGGCAACATTGAGCTGCCCACCGCCGCAGATCTTGGCTATAGCTGGGATAACGAGCTATTGCTAGCGCCGGGCGAAGCGGCTGCTCTAAAGCGGCTGGAGAAATTTTGTGATGACCGACGGGCGATCGCTGAATACGACGAACAGCGCAACTTCCCTGCCGTTCCAGGCACATCGATCCTTAGCGCCGCGCTTAAATTCGGCACCATTGGCATTCGCACCGTTTGGGAATCCGCAGATGACGCCTACAGCCGCGCCCGCAGCGATGAAACCCACAGCAATATCCGCACCTGGCAGCAAGAACTGGCCTGGCGTGAGTTTTATCAGAGCGTCATGTACTTTTTTCCAGCGCTGGCCGATGGGCCTTACCGCGATCACTTTAAAGACTTTCCTTGGCACAACGACAAAGCGCATTTTCAGGCTTGGTGCGATGGTAAAACCGGCTATCCTATCGTCGATGCCGCTATGAGACAGCTCAATGCGACGGGTTGGATGCACAACCGCTGCCGGATGATTGTCGCTAGTTTTTTGACGAAAGATCTGATTATCGACTGGCGTTGGGGTGAAAAATACTTTATGCAGCACTTGTTTGATGGTGATCTCTCGGCCAATAATGGCGGCTGGCAGTGGAGTGCTTCTAGTGGGATGGACCCCAAGCCGCTGCGTATTTTCAACCCTGCGAGTCAGGCTAAAAAATACGATCCTGAGGCCGAATACATTCGCGAGTGGCTTCCTGAAATTCGCCATATAGACACCAGCGCCTTGGTCACCGGAAACATTCCAGAAAAGGAATTAGAGGGCACTGACTATCCAGCGCCGATTGTGAACCACAAAGAGCGACAGGCCGAGTTTAAAGAGCGCTACAAGGCCCAAAAGAGCTAGAGGCTCATCTGGACTAGGTACCGAAACCAGACGTTCGCTTACCCTTTTTCTTTCTGCTCCGTTTGGCTCCAGCCTCCGCGCCTATCTGTTTTTGGGTACCTTTATTGACAGAGC
>JBAUIB010000459.1:0-7831 GCA_049680585.1 Phormidesmis sp. | reverse complement strand
TTTTCCGGCATTTGTCGAGCTGCTTCTAGCGCCGCGAAGTCAAACAGACTCGCATCAGCTAGCTGCGAGGGGGCAATGTTTTGCAAGCTGCGAAATATAGTTTCTGTGCGCCCAGGCCACTGCTTTTCCCAGTCTTGTAGCATTTGCTTGATCTGCGATCGCTGCAAATTATCTTGCGACCCGCAGAGCGTACAGGGAATCAACGGAAACTGCCGGTAGCGGGCATAGCTAGCCAAGTCTTTTTCGGCGCAGTAGGCCAGGGGCCGAATGACAATATGGCGGCGATCATCACTCAGCAGCTTAGGCGGCATTGCCTTGAGGGTGCCCCCGTGGAATAGGTTGAGAAAGAGGGTTTCTACAATATCGTCGCGGTGGTGGCCAAGGGCAATTTTAGTCGCGCCTTCTTCGTCTGCGACGCGGTAGAGCACGCCTCGCCGTAAGCGAGAGCACAGGCCGCACATGGTTTTACCCTCGGGCACGACCCGCTTCACGGTGCTGTAGGTATCTTGCTCGACAATCCGGTAAGGTACGCCAATCGCTTCAAAATAGTCTGGCAGCACATGGGCCGGAAACCCTGGCTGCTTTTGATCGAGATTCACCGCCAAAATCTCAAATGGAATCGGGGCGTGGCGCTGCAAGTGCAGCAACATATCTAACAGGGCGTAGGAGTCTTTGCCCCCTGAAAGGCAAACCATCACGCGATCGCCCGCTTCAATCATCTGGTAGTCAGCGATCGCCTTGCCGACCCGACTGCGCAGCGATCGCTGAAGCCGCTTAAAGCGGTTGGAAGTAGGCAGGTTAACGGTAATCATGAAGCTGCTTTTCCTCATCGGCGCACTGGGGCTGTGCATCAGCAAATTCTGCTCTGTTTCTACAGCTTACCGAACTACGCAGACGAAAGTAGTTGACGATGTTCAAGCGGCTCGCTTAGCAGGCTTGGATGCGCGCTCGAAGTCCGCTACAGATACGAGAGTCAGGAATTAGGGGTTGAAGCATCAGGGAAGCTGCTTAACTGCGCCCTCTCTCATTCTCCAAATTCCTCCTAATTCCTGAACCCCATTTCTGCAACTGACCACCTAAGCCAGTACCATGTCAGCTGTGGTTTACTCTCTGTGCAATGACTTCAGACCTTCCGGTCCAGCAATCTTCAGACAGCTCAGGAAACAGTGCAGACTCGAATGAGCCTGATTCGCTGCTGCTCGGGGCTGTGCTAATCACGGCAGGTTTTTTAGCCAACACCATCCAGGGAGCGCTTGGGAAAGTCGCGCAGACGGCGATCGGGCCAGGACAGTTTTTATGGCTGTTACTGCTGTTGGCACTCGGGGTGCTGCTACCGCTGGAGATTTGGCGGAGCGGACGGGATTTGCGCGCGGGTGTGGAGGCGCAGGTGCTGCCTTTTTATCTGCTGCGGGCGGTGTTTGGGCTTAGCGGATTTTATCTGTTTATTTGGGCGGCGGGGCTCGGTAGCTTGGTTAGCGCGAATGTGCTGCTCAACACGACGCCAATTTTTATTCCGGTGATTGGGGCGATCGCACTCAATAAGCAAATCTCACTGCGGCTGTGGGGCGCGATCGCCCTCGGCTTTATCGGTCTTTTACTGGTCGTCCAGCCCAATACGGAGCTGCTGCGTAACCCGGCGAATCTGATTGGGCTGGGGGCCGGGCTCTCGGCAGCGATAGAGTTTTTGACGGTGCGATCGCTCAACAAAACCCAGTCTCCCCTCGGCCAAACGCTGTACTATTTGCTGATTGGCTCAGTGCTGACTGCGCCGATCGCTCTATGGCAATGGCAGCCGCTCGATCTGCACATACTAGGATTTGTGGTGGCAGCCGCCGTTGCCTTTCTATCTTTTCAGCTGCTGTTAGTCAGAGCCTATCGCTACGCCGAGCCTCACCAAATAGGCGTTTTTCAGTACAGCAGCGTGATTTTTGCCGCGCTCATCGGCTGGCTGTTTTTTGATGAAATTCCCAACGGACTCTCGCTTTTGGGAATGGCGCTGATTAGTGTAGGTGGGGCTTTAGCGATCTATCTAGAGGGGCGATCGCCCGTCGAGGCGGGCTCTGCATGAATGGGCTAAAGCATGACTAAGCCGGTGCGAATGCCGACGCTAACGGCCTCGGTACGGCTAGAAACATTCAGCTTAGAGAGAACGGCGCTGATGTGAAACTTCACGGTGTGCTCAGAGATATTGAGGGTTTTTGCGATCGCTTTGTTGGTCAGCCCATTGGCGAGCTGATTGAGAACCTGAATCTCGCGGGGCGTCAGAGACTCTACAGAGAGCTCCAATTCGGCTGGCCGGAAAGAGACCTCGCGAAAGGGACTCTCGCCATGAACAAAAAGCATTTCGCTGATGTCAGGATGGAGGATGTTAAAACCACTGGCGATCGCCGCGATCGCACACCGCAACTGATCAGCTGAAACGCTCATCGGCAAAATGCTCACTAGCCCTGTCGCCATCAGCTGCCAGGCACGTGCGCGCGCAGTCAATTCAATGTCGGTTTCTACCAGCAGCAGTACCGCTAGAGTCTCCTCTGGCGCTTCGATAACGCCTTCGATTAGTTGAAAGACGCGATCGCTCTCAGCAACGCCCAGCGCAGCCACCTCTATCACAGCTAAGTCGGCCCGCTGAGTTTGAAGCCAGATTTCTAGCGCCTGCACACTGGCAACCTGGCCGACTATCTGAGCGGTTGCCATCGTCGCCATCGCAGCAAGTCCGGCTCTAACAACCGACTGGCCTGCGCAGATAACAATCTCTACCATCCCCTAGCGCTCGCCTACAACCACCGTGATGGTGCGAAGCTCCCCGCCACGCAGCAATTGGATCTTCAGTTCTTTACCCACGCTTTGAGGCCCCAACAACGCCTGCACCTGCTTTAGGCTTTCAATCGCTTCGTCATCAAAGGCAATCATCACATCGCCCAGTGCCATTCCCCCTCGCTCTGCCGCACTACCAGTCTCTACACTGACAACCATAATGCCGACTCGATGAGCGATATCATGCTGCTGCTGAACATTCTCCGGCAGGGGAATAGCCTGCATCCCCAGCCCCAAGTAGCCCCGTGATAGGTTGCCGCGTTGCTGCAGCTGACCGACAGCGGCATTGACGGTATTCGCCGGAATGGTCAACACTTTACGCCTAGGGCCAAAGGTATTAAAGCCGACAACCTGGCCGCCTGCGTTGATCAGCGGGCAGCCCGCACTCCCTCGATAGAGATCGAGGCTAACGGCAATATAGCGATCAATCTGTCCACCGCGCTGAGAACGCCAAGCCTCACCCACTTGGCTGACCATGCCCAAACTGGCAAACTGGCGGCTGCCGCGGCCCCGACTAGCTGAGTAACCCACCGTAGAAACCAGCTGACCCAACGCTAGCGTTTGCGCATCGCCCAAAACGGCAACGGGCAGATCCGTCGCTTCTGGCAGTGCTAAAAGGGCGACATCCGTCGTAGGGTCTTGACCCAAAAGCTCTGTATCAACAGTTTGGCCATCGGGTAACCCGATTTTGAAGGTATCGCCGGGATACAAAGCTTCGCAAGAGGTGACAATAACGCCTTCTTTCCAATGAATGCCCGTGCCAGCAGAGCGCCGCCCACGGACAGATACCACGGAGCGACTGGTGCGGGTAATGAGATCTGAGAGGTCTTGAGATAGAGTTTCTAGTGCATTCATACGCTCGATGACTCAACAATCTAGATTTTCTCTATTGTGTTTTGCGCGAGCACTGCTTGACATCACCGATATGAGTAGGCCCATAACCTACTCGAATGGCTAGGAGGAATCGATCATGAGCAGAGAAGACTATGTGCGATCGCCCGCAAGCAACCTCAGTTTTGCAATGTTCTACCGTTGACTTCAATTGACTTCAAGCGACTTTCTCCATCCAGATTTGGCCAGTTCATTGTCAGGCTCCCGCTCTATAGGTCGATATTCTCAATGCGGCTTCTAAGCTCGGCTTGATAAGCCTGAACTAAAGCACTGGCATCAGCACCAGAGAGGCCAGCTCCTAGGCGAGCCATAAACTGAGAGGTTACAGTCACAAACTTATCCCCCCCAGTCGGCTTATGACCTGCTGCGATCAGGCGTGCTAGTTGCCAAGAAGCAGTACTCACAGCCTCGTTTACAGCTTTATCGGGATTGAAAGTCGAGCTCACTTCTCCCGATCCTTTTCGGCACACGATAATGGCATCAACTAGCACTGGATCACTCGTTTTTGCCTTGGGAGTCGAAGCAGATAGTTCAGCATAGACGGGATGGGTCTGCGCTACGTAGAAGCCTGAACCCCAAATAGACTGAGCGAGAGCCTCCCACCCATCTGCCCTTGAGTGATGGTAACTGAAGACTAAAAGACCGTCCGACTTGAGTATGCGGTTGCATTCTGAGAGGACCGCCTGGAGCTTTCTAGCAAAACGCTCGGCGTTCGTATCCTGCACTTCGGCTTTCTTCCGTGTTGTTTCCTCAGACACCACGAATCCGCGTGGGTGAAGAACTTGCCATGCATAGAAAAAGTCTGCTAATTCAGAGTAGTGGACATTGTCAAAAAAAGGCGGATCAGTTACGACTAGATCCACGCTGCTGGCAGGAAGACCGGTATCTGCCGAATCCCCACAGGAGATAGAGATACCGCCAGGCGACAGGTCACCCCACTGATCGAGCGGATTTCGCGCCATCGGTATGGCCGCCCCATATACCTTTTTTTGTCCATTCGTGCCAACTTCAAACGGATCGCGCCGGTATGCAAGAGCGCGAAGAAGCCTGCTCTTGTAGAGGCCAGAGAAGGACCCTGAACTCTTCGACGTGCCCCACACATTTGCCTCAATTGGGGTCATCTCCGGCTTCAGTACGTGATGGGAGAACATGTGCCGGACCGCGCCCGTACCTTCCCCTTTATAGGATGCGAAGAGATTGTTGAACTCCAAGGTGCCTGAAAACAGAATAAGTAAGGCATCTCGCTCTGGCGCAGAGGACAACGCGGCAACTGTGTCGTGAAGCCAAGAAAGAGCAAGTGTTTGACGCGCATTGAAGAAATGATGCCAACGAGTGTAGTTGTAGCCTATAGCTTGTCGAGTATTGTGTCCGTCCTCCAGCTTACCCCTCGGAATGCTCAACCGGCCGGCTGCGATCTCCTCTCTCAAGCGGCGCTCAGATGCTGCGTACGTCTCGTGGTCAGCGTCGGTAGCAGCTAGATATTGCTTCTGACCATCAGATCGAAGAACGAGCTGGGCGTACAGCCGGTGTCTGGGCGGAGAATTTTCAGTTCGCAATGCCTTTGATATTGAAAAAGTATGTCCCTTTTGGCACGTGGCCTTCGAGCCTTGGACTGGCCCCTTGGACTGATCGAACCTGTGTAAGCAAGTTGTGCAGGTCACCTGTCTGGCGCTGTACACCGAATCGAAGATTGAGCTGCAAGAGGGGCAGACAACCTGGACTTTTGGCTTCTTTTTTGGATAGGCGTTTCTGGCAAAGACGTAGGATTTGAATAGAGATACCTTTGAGTTGCACTCAGGGCAACTGACCTGCTTAACCCAGAAGTAGTAAAGCGTTTCGAACGGCTCGTCCGAATCATCGCTCCCTTGATATAGCTCGCGTATTTTATTTTCAACGGAGGCAGTCACCGCATCATAGGCATCTGAGAGACGATCTATGGACAGAGGACTTAGCGCAACTCGTACTGCCTCGCAGGCTACCGGATTGATGTCACGGCCAAGCGCCGTCATGCCCAGTTTGTGGGCTTCACCTACCGTAGTACCACTACCCAGAAAGGGATCAAATACGACGATTGATGAGTATGAATGAGTCTTGTAAAACTCCTCCTCTAAACTGCTGTTTTCGGGGAGAATAGCACCGAGCAGAAGGCCCCGGAAAATCGATCCCAGACGCTTCGCCCACCATTTGTGAACATGATATACCGGTCGATAAATTTCCTTGCGCCAGCTCTCGCGCTTAGCAACCAGAGAAAGAAACTCAAAAGGAAAAGTCTCCGATTCGATCAATCGACGGGTGGCTTGGTGGCTGCTCATAATGCGGTCGTCGTTTGAGTGGCTCAGGCCGTCTTCAATGAAATAGGTTCGTCAGAGTCAGTTGCCAGTCGGAGGGCCCGAAACACATGCTCGCGTCCGGCATTTGGGTTAGGGACACACTCTATTTTTAGCTCGTTGGTCCGCAAGTCAAAATCGTATTTAACGACCCGTTCATCCACCTCCCGCCGAACGATTATCCCAACCTCTTGGTAGTCCTTCGGCACCTCCGTTTCTTCGGGAACGATCAAGGTTCGACGATGGGCAGCACCTTCTAAAAGGCCAAATGGAGTCGGAGCTACATACATTTTCCGATCTCGAATCATGATGTCTCCATAGCTCCCGAAGCCTCGAACGGGTTTATTCTTGTGGGCGTACTCATGGTCAGCGTTCAGAAAGTCTCCGTGGCAAACCACCAGATCCAGCACCGGATACGAGTTGCCGTCTGGCTTTTTTGGATAGCGGCCAAAGACATAGTGAACCGTTCGCCCGTTATGAAGGCCCGTTGGCACTTGGCTATTGCAGTCGTATGTGCTTTCCCGCCCTGGGTAGGCTAACCCCTTGACCTCGAAACCGTCAGGGAAGTTCACGAGCAGGAGATCTGGATATGTGTTGCGACCAGCTTCATCGAAGTTGAGTCCTGTGGCCGCAAGCCGATCACGAACCCAATGCTGAAAATGAAACTCTTTATCTTGCCGGCTCGCTCGCTCGATCAGCCTTCCATTTTGAATCGCGGTGGTGCACTGGCTGAAGAGATCGAAGGCTGGAGGCATAGGAATCTTGAGATTAAATAGGCTGCTGGCTCAAAGGGATAACGATGGGGCTGGCCATCAATGTCTACCCAATGCTGAGCATTCCTCGTAACACACAGAAAAGATTTGCATTCAATGGAATCGCCGCTATGCCCACTCCATGACAAGATCTATCCTACAGATATATCCCGTTGCTTGCTCATGAGCATTTTCTTATCCTCCACTCGCTTGCTATGTTTCTATTTTACAGCCAAATTTACAGCCAGAGTTGAACGCCTAACGCTGGCGGCGAGACCGTGCTAACCACCTTTGGCTAACCGTTCCGCCTTAGGCTATAAAGGTTACTGAGACCCACACTTTTTCTGTTCACCCAATTGTCTTTCGAATAGCACCAAGCGGTATTGGACCAGTATCATTGGGCGCATGCCTCTGAGAGATTACTTAGAGATTACTTGAAATTTTCAGCCAGTAGCTCTGAGTTATCGTTGCGAGCATTATTCACAGCTCGGCTGACAGGTCGCGCAGCGATATCCTGCATGAAAGATGTGCTGGCATCCATGCTTGTTAGCTGTCCGGCTAGCCAGTCATCATAGAGCGCAGGCGGCAAAACAACCGGCATGCGAGGGTGCACGGCTGCGACAGGCCCACTCGCTGACTGAGTCAGAATCGTGAAGGTAACCTCGTCGTTGGCGTTCTTTTCCCACAATCCGGCGAAGGCAAAGACCTGCTTTTGGTAGTCGAAATAGATCGGCTGTTTGCCAGTCGCTGTCTTTTGCCATTCATAGAAACCAGTGACGGGAACTAGACAGTGCCGCTTGGCCCAAGCGTTCCTAAAATACGGTTTCGTCGCAGCTGTCTCGATGCGAGCATTGTGCGGTGCGCTCATCCCGGCTTTGGCCCACGCTGGCTGAAACCCCCATTTGGCAGAGCCGATACGATTTTTAATTACAATCGGTGAGAGCGATCCCGGAGCGCGGTTCCAGGTTGGAATGATCTCAACACTGTTACTGAGCGAAAAGGTATCCTTTAGCTGCTGCATTTTGACATCAAGAGTAAAACGGGCAC
>JBAUIB010000458.1:0-34056 GCA_049680585.1 Phormidesmis sp. | reverse complement strand
ACAGTGAAAGTGTCGATGACAGCCGCGATCGCCCCAGGCCCGTGGTCATTTTAGAGCTAGAGCCCAATGACGAGCCGAGTGCTGGCAGCTTTTTTGACTTTTACCGCACGCTCAAGCGACCGGTGAGCCGAATCCAGCAAGCCCAAAGCCTGAGCGAGCTGTGCCATGTGGCCGTAGAGGAAGTGAAGCAGGTCACCGGCTTTGATCGGGTGATGGTCTATCAATTTGACAAGGACGGATCGGGCAGCGTCATCGCTGAGAGCATTGAGCCGAACATGACGCCCTATCTAGGGCTGCACTATCCCCCAACCGATGTCCCGAAACAGGCCAAACATCTCTATACGATCAATCTGCTGCGGCTGATTCCAGATGTGTCCTACAAGCCCGTTAGGATTCTTGCCTCAGCGCCCAGCCAACGCCCTCTCGATATGAGCTTGGCCGGTTTACGCAGTGTCTCGCCGCTGCATACAGAGTACTTGAGCAATATGGGGGCCAAAGCCACGTTGACTATCTCGCTAATGCGAGACCATCAGCTCTGGGGCATGCTCGTGTGCCATCACAATTGCCCTCGCAACCTGCCTTATGAGCGCCGCGTTTTTTGTGAATTCTTAGGCCGGGCGATCGCCCTAGAAGTCGCCGCCAAAGTAAATAGCCAAAACGCTGACTATCAGCTCCAGCTAAAAGCCTTACAGTCTCGTTTTGTCGCTGACTTGATTACGCAAGACAGTTTGAAAGAAGGGCTCACACACAACCCTGAACGGCTAATCGCCCTCACCGGATCGAACGGCGTGGCTTTTTGCCAGAAAGAAGAGATCACGCTAGTGGGACAGACGCCTGAGCGATCGCAGGTAAGTGAGCTAGTGCAATGGCTAACCGGCCAGTTTGGCTCAGAAAATAGCTATCACACCTCGAAGCTATCGGCGCTCTATCCGCCCGCGGCCCAGTTCGAAAGCCGGATCAGCGGGCTAATGGCGATCGCCATCTCCAAGGTGCAGCAGATCTATGTGCTGTGGTTTCGCCCAGAGGTTGTCCAGACAGTCAACTGGGCAGGCAATCCCAACAAACCGTTAGAGATAGACGAAGGTGAAATGCGGCTATCGCCTCGCCAGTCGTTTGCAAAGTGGCAAGAGATTGTCAGGCAGCAGTCTATACCTTGGCTACCCTGTGAAATAGAGGCCGCACTAGCGCTTCGCCGCGCTGTTGTCGGGATGGTGTTACAAAAAGCGGAAGAGATCGATCAGCTCAATTTGGAGCTCACCCGCCGCAACAGCGAGCTAGACTCCTTTACATACATCGCCTCTCACGATCTCAAAGAACCTCTGCGCGGCATTCACAACTACGCTAGCTTTTTGCTCGAAGACTATGGTGAAGCACTAGACGAAGGGGGAACTGCGAAGCTAGATACGCTCATGCGGCTGACACAGCGCATGCAAGAAATGATTGAATCTTTGCTGCGCTATTCTCGCTTGGGCCGAGCTGATCTCGTTATGCGTAGCGTGGATGTCGGTGAACTGGTCTGTGAGGTGATTGAGGTGGTGCAAATGAGCCGGCCACAGAACGTGAGTTTTCAAATTGAGCGATCGCTGCCACCCGTCAATGGAGACTACGCTCAAATTTCCGAGCTGTTTATGAACCTGATCACAAACGCCATCAAATACAACGATAAAGCCGAGAAGCGCATTGAGATCGGCTATCTGGCGGCAGACGAGCAAGCGGCAGACGAGCAAGCGGCGCACGAGCTGAACGATAGTAGCAAAGCAGCCGCGCCCTGCCCTATTTTTTATGTGCGCGACAACGGTATTGGCATCCGCGAGAAGCATATAGACAGCGTCTTTCGCATCTTTAAACGCCTTCATCCTGCCACCCGATTTGGAGGCGGTACTGGCGCAGGACTGACCATCACCCAAAAAATTGTCGAGCGTCATGGGGGAACGATCTGGATCGATTCGGTTTATGGCGAGGGCAGTACATTCTATTTCACGCTGGCAGCAGACGACACCGAGCCGAGCGCTGCGCTGAACGAATAGAAAGTTTGATAGACTGTAGACAATACAGGGCCGGTAGCCCTTTGGGCCTGATTTTTTGGGTCTAAATTGCTGGTGCTTGAATTGCTTATCGGCTAGGGGCTACCCAAACTAGACACCCATCAGATATTCCAACGTTGTGAACGCGTGAAGAAAGAAGCATTGGCTGAACCCTCGGCTAAAAACTGGGTCGGGAAAGGCGCTCAATCGCCTGAACCCTACCTGCTCGTGGTCGAAGATAGTGACGAAGACTTCGAGGTGTTGACTCGAATTTTGGCCAAAAACTGCAAAGCCAGCACACCGATGAAACGCTGTTGTGACGGCGATGAAGCCCTAGATTTTTTGTATCGAAAGGAAGACTATACCGACATTAGTCTGAAGCGACTGCCGAGCGTGATTCTGCTCGATCTCAACTTGCCGGGGACAGATGGCCGCGAAGTCCTCGCTCAGCTCAAGCAAGACGAACACCTCAAGGTTATTCCCATTGTTGTCTTTACCACCTCCTCCAACCCAAAGGACGTTGACACCTGCTACCGATATGGCGTTAACAGCTACTTACTAAAGCAGATGGATCTCAAGCCGCTCAAGCAATCTGTCTGCCTTTTTATGGACTATTGGCTAAAAACAGCTGTGCTGCCAGATACGACCCTCAAAAATCTTAAGAAGGTATAATCTTAAGAAATAATTAATCGCGAAAGTTAACACATAGTAATATAGCTGTGCGTTTACTCCTCATCCGAGTACTTTTACGCCAGAGGCTCATACCGCAGATGTAGAGAACAGCAGCCGCCCGTTGTATCCGCGCCCATTCTAGTAGTAGGCATGCTATATGCGTACATCTAATACGCATTCATCTTCCAATTCCGTTCAAGCCGCCGAACAAGATGATCGGTCGTCAATGCTTTCTATGGGGATTAACGTCGGGTACGAAACGTCTGTGTGCGAAATTTCTCAGCAGCAGCAGCAGTACACCATTTTGATTGTCGATGACGCGGAAGCGGATCGTCTGACCTACCGACGCTATATCGATAAGTCAGGTATCTACTGCTGCACTGTGGTCGAAAGCGACTGTGGGGAAGAGGCGCTAGCGCGCTGTCAGCAGTCTGTGCCAGATCTGATTTTGCTGGACTACATGCTGCCTGATCTCAACGGCTTGGAGTTTTTGTCTACCCTGCAGCAGACGATGTATCCACTGCCGCCAGTGATTATGCTGACGGGGCAGGGGGATGAAAAGGTGGCCGTCGAGGCGATGAAAGTCGGCGTGCGAGATTACTTAGTCAAAGGTGAGCTGAGCGCTGAGCAGCTTTCTCAGGCAATCCGACGAGTCTTGAGCCAGCAGGCTTTGCAGCAGCTGGTGAATCGTCAGCAGCGCCAGCAGCAGCTAATGGCCTCTATTGCCCTGCGGATCAGCCAGATTTCATGTCTCGACAAGATCTTGCAAACGGCGGCAGACGGCATCCGTCAGCTACTAGATTGCGATCGCGCGGTCATCTATCGGTTTGAATCCGACATGAGCGGCACGATCTTGGCGGAGTCGGTTCTGCCTGAGTGGACGGTGAGTCTCGGCACTCAGATAGAAGATACCTGTTTCCAGGAGAACGGCGCTGAGCGCTATCTTCAGGGACACAAAACGGTCATTGCCGATATCTACGACTCTTCTTTAACGCCATGCCACATTAAGATGCTGGAGCGCTTTCAAGTAAGGGCTAACCTAGTCGTGCCGATTGTGCTTTCTGAAACTGAAACGACTGGCAAACGGCTATGGGGTCTGCTGCTCGCCCATCACTGCCGCGAAGTGAGAACCTGGCAGCCAGATGAGCTAGCGTTGCTCGATGCGCTCTCTGTACAGCTCGCGATCGCCCTTCAGCAAGCTGAGCTGGTTTCCACCTTACAAGATCGTGCCCAAGCACTCACGATGGCCAACGAAAGGCTGCTCGAGACCACTCAGCTGGTCAAAGAGCGCAACCAGGAGCTGGATGAATTCGCCTATGTCGCCTCGCATGATCTCAAAGCGCCGCTGCGGGCGATCGCGAACTTAGCTGGCTGGCTAGAAGAAGATCTCAAAGACAAAATCCCCGCTGAGAGCCAAGAGCAGCTCGGGCTCATCGGCTCCCGCGTGAAGCGCCTAGACAACTTTATTACGGGGCTTTTAGAGTATTCTCGAGTCGGGCGAGTTGGCTTAGAGCGATCGCGTGTCGATACCGGCGCACTTGTCGATGAAGTCATTGATAGCCTCGTAACACCGGCTGACTTTGAGATTTTGCGGCCAGAGACAATGCCTGTTATTTCAACCTATAGGCTATTGCTGCAGCAAGTACTGGCCAACCTTATGAGCAACGCTATCAAGTATCATCATCGCCCAGACGGACGAGTAACCATCACAGCTGACGATCTCGGTCCAGAAATCGCGTTTGCAGTGACCGACGATGGCCCTGGCATTAAGGCCGAAGACCAGCAAAAAATATTTGGCATTTTTCAAACGCTGAGTAGCCGAGACGACATCGATAGCGCTGGTATCGGCCTTAGCATTGTCAAAAAAGCGGTCGAGCGTCAGGGCGGGACGGTGATGGTGCGATCGCGCTTGGGTAAGGGCAGCACCTTCACATTCACTTGGCCGAAGGACTCATAAGGACTTCATTCACAGTACTCATCCATATCTTCGATGCTCTGGGGTGCCAAATCGGCTGGAAGCGTTAGATCACTCGTTTGCTCGCTGTGGTGAAAATCATCTTCTCTATCGGGCCTGATTTCTCTGGGCAGCGTCACGCTAAAGACAGAGCCTTCGTCCACTTCGCTGTGCATTTCAATATCGCCGTTCATCATTTTGATCAGCGAATAGGTGATCGCAAGTCCTAATCCTGTGCCTGCATGCGTACGGCTCACCCGCTGATCTGCTTGGTGAAACGGATCGAAGATGAATGCCTGCTGCTCAGCGCTAATGCCACAGCCAGTATCGGTGATCACCATGCGAATGTCGTTACGGCTAGGTGTTGAGTCACAAGACTGGCCAGAGGTTCGATCAGGGACTTGAGCGTGAGCGCTGGGCGGCTGATCGCTAACCTCTACATAGACAGAGCCAGTATCTGTAAACTTGATAGCGTTCGAGAGCAGATTGACGAGGATCTGTCGTAGTCGAACGCTATCGTTGATCACAATCGGATTGCTCAGATCAACATTGACGATGAGCTGTAAGGATTTTTGTGAGGCGAGCGATCGCAGCTCTCCAGTGGTCTGGGTGACTAGCTCTGAGAGATTCAGCTTTGTGGGCTCAATCTCCAACCGACCCGCCTCTATTTTAGAAAAAGCCAGGATATCGTTGATCAACTCCAGCAGGTTTCGCCCATTTGACAGGATGCGGCGCAGCATGTCTTGTTGACGCTCGCCTAAGGGGCCCTTCGCTCTACTGAGTAATATCTGTGAGAATCCGATAATGGCGTTGAGCGGGGTTCTCAGCTCGTGAGACATCGTTGCCAAAAATTCTGACTTCAGCCGAGAGACTTCCTGCAACTGAAGGTTTTGCTTGTAAATGTGTCGGCGCTGTCTGGCAAGCTCTCTATTCTTCGTCTCCAAAAGACGGTTTTTCTCTCTCAAATTGCGGTTGATTTCCTCAATTCGAGCTTCGGCCTGATGCACCTTGAGCGAGCTGCGCACTAACCGGGCAATTGTCTCCGACGAAAGCTTGCTCTTAGGCAAATAATCAGAAGCCCCGGCTTTCATCAGCTCCACAGCCGTCTGCTCATCGCCCTGACCGGTCAGCACGATTAGCGGCACCCGTATTTCCTGGTGGCGAATTTGCCGAGTCAACGCCAGGCCACTTTTACCCGGTAAGTTATAGTCTAAGAAAATACAGTCGTGCTCTGCGCCAGCAATGATGTCTATCGCCTCTTCGGCGTTGGCAGCTTCGGTAAGAGAGACATTGAGCGTAGTCCCTTTGAGCGCTCTGCGAACGGCCATCCGATCAACCTCGTCGTCGTCAACGATGAGTATTTTTAAGAGGTTATCAGAGCTAGTCGTCATGTCTGCATAACTGAGCTGATCGCTTACCATCACAATAGTCATCCCCCCCAAACTGATAAAAATCGCCACGGCAAGCAGGCCGGATGCGGTCCTTCAAATGGTTTCAACATCCAGCGCTCGGCGCTATGTAAAAGACCTAGAAGCAGTCGACCAGTTAACTACAAGGTAATGTAATCAATCCGCAATAGAAAAGCACCAATAGTAGGAGATTCGGCCCTTCACACTGATGCAATGCAAAGCCTTACATTAGCGGCTTACTCTATAAGAGATCTTAAAATGCGCTGAGTGAAGCCCACCGCAAGCCGCCTACGAAGGGCAGCTCATGGCTATCTTCATTAAGAAACGACATTTGAGAGACGATAGGAAGGAACGATGGCGAGGAACGACGTAGAAATTTCACATCAAGGAATTTCGCACAGCGTCCAATAACGGTTAAGTGCCGACATGGCTTCTGCAAATCTGACGAAGGTAACCGGCTTCAGCAGATATCCTGCCACATTCAGGTTGTACGCTTCTATTCGATCTTTTTCCTGATCAGACGTCGTGAGAACGATAACTGGCGTAGAGCGCAGCGCAGGATCTTGTCTCAACGCCTTCAAAAACTCAATGCCACCCATCTTAGGCATGTTGAGATCTAGCAGGACCAATCGCCGGGCGAGCGGCATGCTAACCTCCCCAAATTCGCCCCTGAGTATGGCCAATCCTTCTAGGCCGTTGCTAGCAACATACAGAGGGTTAGTGATGTTTGCCTTCTTGAAAGAGCGGCGGACATTCATCACATCGACCTTGTCATCTTCGACTAGCAATATATTAGTAACAATGGGTTCTAACATGGGACTGAACTGACGCTTGGGTGACTTGTTCCGGGCTAGTTTTCCAAAAGCTGGTTTCTGAAAGCTAATTTCAAAAACCATTCAAAAAACACTAGACTTAAAAACCATTCAGCATAGAAAGCGAAGAGGTCGATTCGTTCAAACCCTTTGTTTATCAATTATTCTCTGAGAAAAGATATTATTATTTTCTAGAGAGATACTATAACCCCTACAGGGGGAGTTTGGTAAAGACTGTCTTCTATCTTTAGATAGATTTATAGTAGACAATATTCAAACAGTGGATTAGGGAGCCCTATGCAGCGACTGTCTAAAAGCCGACTCAGCGACTGTCTAAGGCCGATTCGTAGGAAAGCTCAGTGGATTGGACTGTTCTTTCGGCCAGGTAAAACGAAAAACCGACCCTTTGCCAATCTCAGACTCTACAGTGATCGTGCCGCCTTCTACGGCGACGGCTTTTTGCACAAGCGATAGGCCAATGCCGGTCCCTTCTAGCTCGTCACGCGCTTTGAGCGTTTGAAAAATGGTGAAAATCTTTTCGTGGTAGATAGGTTCAATGCCGGGACCATCGTCAGCGACAGCAAACTCATAAAACTCACCCACATCGCGTACCGATATCTCTACCTGACCCTCCGCGCGATTATGGTGCTTGATAGCATTGGTAATCAGATTGGCAAAGACTTGCCTCAGCGGTACGCGCTTGGTCTGTAGCATGGGCATATTGGGTGCCACTGTGATGGCGAACTGCCCTAAGGGTGAGAGCGAATCGATAACATCAGCTAGCAATTCACCCACATCGGTGGCTTCGTAACTCTGATGGGTGCGGCCAATCCGCGAGTACTCCAGCAAGCCGTTAATCAGGCCCTCCATCCGGTGCACTCGGTTCTTGAGCAGTTCGAACTGCTCTTTGTTCTCATCTGGCAGGTTGGAGCCGAGATCTTCTTCAATCCAAGTGGCCAAATTGGCGATCGCCCGCAGCGGCGCTTTCAAATCATGCGAGGTCACGTAGGCAAACTGATCGAGCTCTCGATTGCGCTGCTCAAGCATCGTTAGCGCGTCAGTGAGCATCATGTTTACAGTGAGCAAATCCTCTTTCTGCGAGAGCAGTGCGAGTGTGGCTCTTTTGCGCTCGGTAATCTCTTGCAGGGTGGCAATGAAGTAAAGCAAATCGTCTTGGCTATCTCGCACCGTAGACAAGCTGACTTCGGTCCATACCACCGCTTTTCGTTGAGTGATGTAGCGCTTTTCAAAGGTGGCTTGCGAGCGATCGCCGCTCAGCAGCTGATCATAAATCGTCCTGTCAGCTTGAACATCATCCGAGTGAGTCATCTGCATAAACGTCTTTTGCAACAGCTCGCTCATCTCGCAATCCAGCATGTCGCACAGCCGCTGATTCACCTGGATCCATCGCCCATCTGGGGCCAGCCTAGCCATCCCCACGCCCGCCTGCTCAAAAATGATCCTGAGCTGAGCATCGCGATCTTGGCGAATCGCCTCTTCTTGTTTGTGCTGCGTAATATCTTCAAAGGCAATCCCCATAGATTGATTGGGTAGCGGAAATGCCTTTACCTCAAATACGCTTTTCTCTACCCGCTCATCCTCGTAAGGAACTTCGCCCAAATCATGCGGCTGTCCCGTTCTGACAACATCCGCGTAAATCTGTGGAATGTCTGTATCGGCTAAGGCGGGAAAAGCCTCTGGCAGCCGTTTGCCGATCAGTGTTTCTGAGCTCACCCCAGTAAAGACGCTCGCCGCCGCATTGGCCGCCATTAACCGCAGGCTGCTGGCATCGGCCCTATCTTCTAATCGCCAAATATACAGACCCACCTGCATGTTTTGCACCGCGTCGGCGTATAGCTGTGCCTCTGAAGCTGCCATTTCTGCCCGGTGGTGGGCCTGGCGTTCTGTTTCTAGAAGCGCTGAGTAGCGATCTTGCGCAGTGGCCAGCTGCTCGGTGCGCTCTTCGACGTGTTCTTCAAGCTGGACGGTAAGCTGGCGAAGGGTGTCTTCAGCCTGACGCTGGTCAGTAATATCTCGGGCGATGCAGTACAGCCATCGCGCTGTGGTAGCCATTGGCTCCGTTAGTGTTGGCTCCGTTGCAGCCGTCGTTGAATCCAGCGCGGATACTGACCACTCTAGCCACCGCCACTCACCGCGCTTGCTCAGACACCGATTGGTAAAGCGAGCCTCTCGTTCAGCGGGCTCAGCAGATTCATCAGGTTCAGCGGCCAGCAGGCGGTCTATTGCAGCCTGATTGACGGCATAGTCATGAGGATGCATCAGCGATAACAGCGGCTGAGCGTCCATATCTTCGCTGCTATAGCCCAAAACCCGCTCGAATGCAGGATTGACAGACACGCAGCGCCCCTCTGCGTCTAAGACGCACAGTAAGTCACTCGTCAGCTCAAAAAACTGCGCTAGTTCGGGCATCAGGACTCAGACTCGATTACCTTGCTGACCCTCTGATTTTAGAGCAGAATTGACAGCGATAACGAGCTCTCTATATCATCAGCTCTAGCCTCATCAGCCACAAGCCAAGGATGGGAGCGTATGTCTTTTGAGAGAGCACGCCAAAGCCTTTGTCTTCCGGCTGGCAGATGTCCCACATGGCGGCAGTCTGCAATTTTGATGGGGTGATCTGTGTTAATGATAAAAGCGCAGAAAGGTAAAGGCGATACACAATGGAAGAAGAGATTAGCGTTGCGCTGGTTGAAGACCATGATCTGACCCGAATGGGTCTAAGAGCAGCTTTTCGGCAAGCAGGGCTGAGGTTTTTGGGTGAAGCGGAGAATGGCGAGAAGGGACTGGTCTTGATAGGAGAGATGCAGCCTAATGTGGCGGTCGTCGATGTCGGTTTGCCCGACATTGACGGGATCGAGATGATTCAGCGCTTCCGCAAAGAGAATCCTGATAGCGAAACGCGGATCTTGATGCTGACCATGCACGACAGTGAGAAAGCTGTGCTGGCAGCGTTTGCAGCGGGAGCAGACTCTTACTGCACAAAAGAAATTGAGACGAAAGATTTGATTACGGCGATTAGAGAGACGCAGGCAGGCAATTCTTGGATTGATCCCTCGATTGCGAGTCTGGTGCTTTCTCAGGTAAAGCCAGCGGTTGCAGTTGGTGAGAACTTCAATAGTAAGACGGTTGAGATCAGAGCGGTCGAGCCTGAGTATGAGCAGATTATCGATGCCTATCCGCTAACGAACCGTGAGCTAGAGATATTAGAGTGCATTGTCGCGGGCTGTAGTAACGCGCAGATTGCAGAGAAGCTGTTTGTCACTGTAGGGACAGTGAAGACGCATGTGCGCAACATTTTGAACAAGCTAGGGGCGAGCGATCGCACTCAAGCTGCCGTTCGAGCGCTCCGCTCTGGGCTGATTAGTTAACCTCATAGCTGAGCGCGATCATGGCTTTGCACTTTCGTAGCGCTGTCCGACTGGGTTGACTGCGTTGTTTCTTATAGTTCTGCTGAAAAATCACTATGTCGCTTTCTGATTTTTGGTCTCTTCTAAAGCAAACAGTAGCGGAATGGCAGCGCGATAAGGTTTCACGGCTAGCAGCGGCGCTGGCCTACTACACTACGTTTTCGCTTGCGCCTGTGCTGGTGATCGTAATTGCGATCGCCAGCTTTTTGTTCGAGCAAAGCACGGTTCAATCCCGCATTGTCGAGCAGTTGCAGGGGCTGCTGGGCCAAGGCGGTGCGGATCTTGTACAAGAGATGCTCACGAGTAAGCAGGGGCAGAGCAGCGATGGTATTTGGGCAACGGTTATTAGCGTCGGGCTGCTGATAGTCGGTGCCTCTGGGCTGTTTATTCAGCTGCAGGATGCGCTCGATACAGTCTGGAATGTCGTGCCTCGAAAGGACGCTGGCATTTGGAAGCTAATACGCGATCGCCTCTTGTCGTTTGGCATGGTGCTCGTTATTGGCTTCTTGCTACTAGTCTCCTTACTACTCAGTGCGGCGCTATCTGCGGTGAATGGGCTATTTGGCGATGTACTCGCTGGCTGGGACGTCGGCTGGCAACTCCTGAATGCAGCAATCTCTTTCGGTGTGATTACGCTTTTGTTTGCCCTGATCTACAAAATCCTTCCCGATGCCAAAATTAGCTGGAGCGATGTTTGGATCGGGGCGGCGATCACCGCTTTGCTGTTCACGATTGGGAAAGCGCTCATTGGCCTGTATCTGGGCAATAGCAGTGTGGCCTCAGCCTATGGCGCGGCGGGATCGTTTGTTGTTCTCCTACTGTGGATCTACTATTCCGCCCAAATTTTACTGTTCGGTGCAGAGTTTACGCAGGTATACGCCAACCGCTTCGGCTCCAACATCCGGCCTGACAAAAACGCAACATTTGCCCCTGATGCGACGGCAAATGAAAAGGGAGAAACCGCGTCAGAAAAGACCTCCTCCGAGAATAACCGCAAAAAGCCAGAAATCCCTCAAACCAGATCTGAGTACCGAGAGCAGCAGCGATTGCTTAGACTCTCTCAAAGGCAGCGGCTGAATAAACTGAGTCGCCAGGATTTCGGTCAATCTTCTAGGCAGCGCTCAATCTAAAAGGGGAGCCAGCAGGCAAGGAGCCAGCAATAGTGTGGTATATTTCATACCTTTCCTTCCCTCTCCAGGGAGAGGAAGATCCTCTAGGCAATACGTCTTAATGGGGACAGTAACTCGAGCCCGTGTTCGTTCGCACAGTCAGTTCGCGCAGTCACTCCACACAGTCCATCCGTATAGTTAGACAACGAAGAAAGAGAAAACGCTATGATTCCCTACGCTGGCCTGCTATTGGCCAAAGATATCTTTTACCTGCCGGCGAGCTGGCTAGCTCAAGTGCCCACCGACACTTTGGAAGTCGTTCCCGTGCCAGTTGTAACACCCGAACCAGTCGTCGCCCCCCAGTTTTTCATCGCATTGCTCTCTGGCGTCATATTGGCATTTGGCTTTCAGCTTTTGTTGACCAACCTGTCGATGGCCGCTGGCGTCTCTTACGTGACACACTCGGGAAGCAGCGATGATAGCAGCTCTAGTAGCTCCAGCGGAACGGGCATCAAGACCATCAGCCTAGCGTTTGGCGCATGGACGCTAATCACTGTCAGCCTAGCGTTATTTATTGCCTGCTGGCTGGCTGTCAAGCTCAGCTTGTATGAGGATGTTGCCTTAGGCGCGATTACGGGTCTGGTAATTTGGGCGACGTACTTTACGCTGCTGGTATGGTTTAGCTCTACGACTGTCGGCTCGCTGATCGGATCTGTTGTGAAGTCTGCGACCAGTGGCTTTCAGTCTATTGTCGGTACGGCTACTGCGGCGCTAGGTGCCAAAACAGCAGGCGATCAGATGGTTCAGACGGCTGAGGCCGCTGCTGCTGCTGTTCGCCGAGAGCTGACGACAGGCTTAGACACTGAGGGGCTTCAAGACAGCCTTCAGGATTATATTCGGGGGTTGCGCTCTCCTGAGATCGATACAGCCTCAGTGGAGAAAGAGTTTGAGCACTTACTGCTAAATTCTGAGCTGGCAGGCGCGGATCCAAGCTCGCTGCCAACGGTCGATAAAGAAATGTTTGAAAAGCTGCTGAGCGATCGCACCGATCTCTCCAAAGAAGAGACACGGCGCTTAGCGGCTCGGCTGTACCGCGTATGGCAAAGCAACACCAGCGGCAATAACAGCCAGGGCCTCAACGAGCTGATGACCTTTGTAGCCTCAGCGACGGGTAGCCAGCTCGCCTCGGGCGGACTCACTAAGCAGCTAGAGCAGCTTGTGCGGGAAATGCGATCGCAGCGCAAAGGCCAAACTAGCTCAGGGCAAGCGGATCAAGACAGCAGCAGCAGCGGCACTGGCCCCGTCCAACAAGTGCTCTCACAAGGGCTGAGCTCTCTGATTGGGATGGTCCTTGGCAAGGTAGACCTGCCTGAGATGGATGCCAATGCCATTGTCGGCCAGATTAAGTCAGCGCAGCGCGAACTGACTGGCAGCGAGACCACACAACAGCTCAAGTCCGCTCTTCCTAATGATGAGAACATCATCAAGGCGGACGTTGAAAACTATATACACCATGCCTATATCGGTGAACTCAAGTCCGCTGCGTTAGAAGATGATCTTCGCAACGTCCTCTACGACACCGAAGCGGATGAAACTGAAATGAGGCAGCAAATCTCAGCGATTGATCGTCCAGTTTTCAGTCAGGCGCTCTCGGCACGCGGCATGCTTACCCAGTCTGAGATCAAAGATATCTCTACGCGTATGGAGGTCGTCCGTCAAGCCGTGCTGAAAGATGTCATGAGCGCAGAAGTAATTGCAGCTCAGAAGCGAATTCAGCAGCAGCTAGAGACGTTTTTCCGGTATACGCCAGCCAGCGAGCTCAATGCTGATATGGGCGAGCAGGCGTTCAGAGCCCTGATCGAAGACGAACCGCTAGATAGAGAGGTGTTGCGAGAGCATCTCAAAGCGTTTGATGCTGGCTACCTGCGTCAGTTTTTGGTAAATCGTGATGATGTGGCTGCCCACGAAATATCTGAGCGCTACGCGGCTACGTTGCAGCGCATAGTTGCCGACGCTGAAGGTGTCGACCAGTCCGCCAAAGTTCGCCTGCAGCAGCAGCAAAAGGCGTTGGAAGTTTACCTGCGCAGCACAGGTAAGGCTGAGCTCAATCCGGAGGGGATTAAGCGCGACGTGCAGACCCTTCTAGACGAGCCTGATGAGGGCATTCGCCGGGTGAGAGGCCGTCTCTCACAGTTTGATCGCGATACGCTAGCGCAGTTGTTGGCTCAGCGCTCTGAGTTCTCCGAGGGAGAAATCGATCAGGTGATGGACTCAGTGGAATCTAACTGGAGTGCGACCATGCAGGCACCTCAGCAGATCACCGCTCAAGCCCAGATGAAGTATGACGAGGCAGGCCAGGCTATAGCCGATTACCTGCGCAGCACAGGGAAGCCAGAGCTTAGCCCGGAAGGGATTCAGCGCGATTTGCAAAAGCTGATCGACAATCCTAAAGTGGGCGCTCGGGCGCTGCGTTTCCGCCTTTCTAAGATGGATCGCGACACCCTTGTGCAGCTGCTTAACCAGCGAGATGATCTAAATGAAGCGGACATCAATCGCACGATTGATAGTGTGCTCTCTAGCGTTCAGAGCCTGATCAAGTCTCCTCGTAGACTCGCACGCCGGGCGCAGAGCACCACTCAGACGAAGGCGCTGTCCTTCCAAGGCGCTCTAGAAGATTACCTGCGCAATACCGATAAGGAAGTGCTCAACCCTGACGACATCAAGCGCGATCTTCAGCTATTGCTGAATGATCCTAAGCTCGGTGCGAGTAAGCTGAGCGATCGCCTTGGGCAAATGGATGATTCTACGATGGTGGCGCTATTGGCTCAGCGTCCAGATATGAGTGAGGAAGAAGCTAGTGAAATCGTTGGTCGTGTGGCCGATGTTCGCCATCAAGTCATGGCGCAGGTGCGCAGCGTTCAGCAGAGCCTAGAATCGGTCATTGACAGTATCTTTGATCGCATTCGTGAGTATCTGCAATCCCTGGATCGCCCTGAGCTGGACTACTACGGCATCAAACGCGATGTCAATACGCTCTTTCACGATCCGCAGTCTGGATTTGATGCAATGCGCGATCGCCTCTCCCGATTTGACCGTGATACGCTAGTGGCCGTCGTCAGCTCCCACGACCGCATTTCTAAGCGAGATGCGAACCGTGTCGTTGACCAGATAGAATCAGCTAGAGATACCGTACTGCAAAGAGCGGAGCGAGTAGAGCAGCAAATAGCCAGTCGCCTTAGCGCCATCTCCGCTCAAACGCAGCAGCAGATAGAGGATACTAAGAAAGCGGCTGAAGCTGCAGCTTGGTGGCTCTTTGGTACTGCGTTGCTGTCTGCTATTGTGTCAGCCCTTGGGGGTAGCTTAGCCGTCTAAGCACTGCCTAAAATTGATTCAGTCCTAGAAATTAGTTGGATTCTCAAAGCGATCGCCCATCGAACTTATACGAGGGCGATCGCTTTGACGTATTAAGTCACTGCACTCCTCATGCCGCTCTTCTGACCTCATTCAATGCGCTCAACGTCTTGAAAAACCCTGACTCTATCCGCAAGCGCCGTTTTCTTCAGAACCCCGCTTATAAAAAGGATGAAAAGAGTTCGGCCTAGCAAAAAAACAAATCTCATCGTATGCGCTCAGCTTGTCATTAAAGCTTTGAACAACAGCGGCTTCTTCTGACGGCGTAACCGTATCAGGAGGCTTCTCATACCAGGTGTGACGCTCATCCGATAGATAGACGCCATAGAGGTCCGACAGCACGCCCCAGCTCGTAGCCTTTGCTTGGCACCTCTGCATGAATATCTGAATGTCAGGAGCCGTGTACAGCTTATCGGGTGTAACTGCTTGCTTAGAACGCTTAACGCTGAGCGCCTTTTCCTTTGAGTAGTGTGTTAAGTAAATGCGTAGGCGTCCGCTCATCTTTCTCGACCTTCCCAGTAAAGGCTTAATTGATCTCAATTGATCAATCTCACACTACAGAAAAAAGGTCAGCCAGAATAAAATGTCTGGCTGACCGCTTGATGCTTTTTTGTAGCTGTTTCGGCCTTTATCAGGGTTGCTAATCCAGAGGCCGTAACCCTACTGATAAATTTCTGAGACCGCCGAGCGGGCTGTAAAAATGGCCACTTGGCGACGACTCAGCGATGAGGGTGACTAAGGAGTCACGCCTTCAAGGGCTTCCTTAATGTTTTCTTCTATGGTAGAGACGCCGCCAGAACCCTCAGGACTCTTCATATCCTGCCTGTTAGCATCTCCCTGGACGCCGTTGAGACCTTCTTCAGAATTCTGTATATCTTTCTCTTTAGAGGTAGGCCCTGAGATTGCCTCTTCAGACTTATCTTGAACCGTATTTAGCTGCTCAAGGCCCTTCTCCGCCCGAGAGCTACTGCCGCCAAAGGCAAGCGCGGGAGCCGCACTCGAAAAGACGAGCAAGGCGCAAGCTAGCGCGATCGCCACAGGACGAAGCCCAGCGAAAAACGCAGAAACATAGCTACGAAAACCTTTCATGGAATTTTCTCCTAAAGAATATATAAACGAAAGTGCGCAACCAGCAAAAAGGAAAGTTTCTACCAGGATTACGCTAAACCTAAGACCAGAACCTTAACTGTAGAGGCGGATGAGGTAACTAAGCAGTGCTCAAAAGCATTCGCTAAGGAGATCTCAATTGAGGACTAGTTGAAAAAGTCCTTAATCGATTCTACGACGCTCTCAGTCCCGTCTTCAACATCGTCAGCAGCGTCAGCAGCCGCACCTTTTGTCCGACCGATATCGCGCTTGACCTTGCCGGTTAGCTGGTCAGCCGCACCGCTTAGCTGGTCAGTTGCGCTGTCTACTTTGCCACTTGGCGAGTCGTCAAACTGGTCTTTTACTCTGCCGATGTCGCGCTGGGCTTTACCCACCACGCCTTGAGCCGCACCTTCAACGAAGTCACTAGTTCCCTCGCCTGCTACACGGTCTAGCTCAGCAGCGGCGCGATCGCTGACAACAGCACCCGCCCTTTCAGAACCAACGGCCATCGCACCCGGTACACAAGCACCGCTCCAAACAGCCAGTGTTACCATAGCCAAGCAAAAGGCACGGACGGCTAGGCGCCGCATGGCTTGACGATATCGGGAAATGATAGACATCATTGTTCGCCTCTTCTTATAGTGTGTATCACCTATCCATGAAATCTCTTTGCCTTCTGCTTTCCAATCCATCTTGTGGAGGATTTGCTAGTATCTTTTGAAAGAAATCTAAAATCACCTAGACTCACTTATACATTTAAGATGACATTTAAGACCGCCTAGAGGGGGTTAAATGCCATCCCACGCAAAAAACAGCCCGATAGGCAAGTTTAAGCATTTTAAACATCAAGCTTAAATATTTTTTTGAAAACAAATCTATACCTTTGGCAGCAACAGCTACAGTGATTCTTCGGTTATTCTGAAGCGGTAGTAAACAATTCGAAAAAATAATAATTCTGTTTTGGGTCTCTGTGCAGTTCCTCTGTGCAGCTGTTTATAACCATCCGTGACTTAGAGGATCTCTCTTTTTATCCATAAGCTGGATTTTATCAGCGAATTTTAGTCAATTGTCTAGCTCATGGGTTCCTAATCATGGCTCACAAGGAATACGCAGGAGAAATGCACAGTATGGAAACGAAGCAGCAGCGGACCGTCGGTCAATTAGAGCGCGAAACCTCACAGAAGATGCAGGCGCTCTATAAAAAACATCTAGGCCATCAGCCCAGTAAGGTGACCTGTCAACTGTTCGATTCGAAAGTTGCTATCATTTTGGAAGATTCTGTCACTCAGCCGGAGCAGCTACTAGCCGAGGGTGGCCGAAAGGAACTCGCTGAGCAGGTACGCGCGGATCTCAATGAGGCAATGCAGCCTCAGATAAGAGAACTGATTGAACAAATTCTCAGCGTCCAGGTACTGGACATTTTGAGCGATGCGACTTTGGAGACAGGGCGTACTGGTCTCATTATTGTTCTCTCAGAATCACCTGATGTTCGCAATCCGGAGGCTATTCCGAAGGTTAAGAAGGGCTAGGCTTTGATACTTGCCCCGCATTGCTGTCTCGCGAGTAGTGCTACGATGCTTAGTATTATGAAAGGGCGCGCGGTAGAGGAAGTACTGGAAAAAAAGGTCGGGCAACTCTATCGCGATTGCCTAGGACACGAGCTTGCAAATGTATCGTGCAAGCTGACTAATGATCTTGACTTGATGATTTTCATGGAGGGTGTGCGATCGCCTCTAGAATCCTTCCTAGCGCAGCAAGGCAAGCCGAAGACTGCTCAGGAAGTAAACATCACCATTGGAAACATCCTGATAGAGCGACTGAGTCGAACTCTGATAGAAGAAATGGACTTATCAGTTTGCCATATTGTTCGCCTACGGCCTTTCCATCCTGATCAGATGAGTCTTATCGCAACGCTTGATGGCTAGTCAACGTTAGGAGGATGCCGCTTGGGCCGACGTGTACGGCGCAGATCACGCAAACTCACTCAAAACAGAAATTCAAAATAGAAAAATAGAACAAAAAGGCAGACTATACCGAAAGGTGGGGAGAACGTTAGGGTTTTTCTCTCTAATGGTTGAGCAGTAAAGAGCAGTCTCTTTCTTAATATTAGTTCATACACATGAGTAACATACGATACCAACCAGTAGGTTCAGCCTAGCAAATCCGGCGACCTAATCTTCATAGTTTCGCTGCCTTTGACCGTCACCGATTACCCTATTCAGTACTTTATAAAGATTCGGGTAAAGACTTCGAGCTTTGTTGTTACTTGCTTTAGACAACCTTTAGTGGAGACATTTTTAATGACCATAACGTTAAAAGAAGACATTGCATACATACTTTTGAAGAAAATGGGCGATCGCTCCGACTCAGAGCAGCTTCAGCCCTTGGATTTAAGCGCAACTGACTTCACCGGACGCAATACAGATCGCACAGAGATTATCGCTCACATCGACTATCTCAAGCAAAAAGGCTACGTCGATGCCAACTTTGAGGGAGACGCTTATGCAGACGCGGGCCCCAATCCTTTGCCCGAAAATATCCGTGTTGCATCGGCCAAGCTGACCGCTAGCGGTCAAGACTTGCTGAAGAAGATGAGTGAGAACCCGCCCGCTGCGCTGCAAGCAGGACCCAGCACTGAAATCGCGACTAAGGACATGGACTTCTTGAAGAAGGTCATGCTCAAAGGACATATCGACAACGTATATGATGCGCGCGACTTTACCGAGGTTGTCTTTCGGACAATGCGCGATTTGATGACATCTGAGGCCACCGGGCAAGTCGCCAGCGAGCTTCACAAGTCAGCGACGAGCAGCGAGAAAAAGGCCGCTCAAGAAGAAGTTGCCGATCTTTGGAAAGATTCCAATCCGATTGTGCGCTTTTTGAGCAACATTCGCCCTACTCTCAACTTTGACGATGAAACCTTTCTCTTCAGGGTAAAGAGTGAAGGTGGTTTGCCAAAAACGACTGGTCCTAATACCGTTGTTAAAGCGGTCTTCAGTGCGACTAAAGATGAACTCTCCGCTGAGCGCATCGCTGAGATAGCCGAGTTCATGCCCGGCAAAATCCGTACACTATGGGAGGAAGCATAATAGCGATGAGTAACGATCCAAGAGAACCCAACGAGACAGGCACTGAGCACATCAATCCGGGCGACAAGGAAGCGCCGCCTTCTGCTTCAGTCGAAGAGAAAGGCGAGAAAACCGCTGTAGCCTATGATGATGCTTTAGGTAACTCGACCGAAGTTCCCACCTACGTCACTGTGGAAGGCGAAGAAGGCAAAGAGGAAGCGCTACACCATGTGAAGGATGCAGAGGAAATCTCTGATGTGATTCGTCAAGCTCGGGTCGATGAAGATGGAGAGCGCACCTGGCGATAGGCTAATAATCTCGTTGAGCCCAGCGATGGGAACAAGCCTTACCTGACGGGAAATCACTGCTAGAAAAAGCTACCACTGCCGCTGGACTTTCAGCGTCCTGGTAGCTTTTATCGTTACAGAGGCGAGGATTTTGTTGAGGCTGTGCGCGCTACATAGCGTTACCCGGATGCATTCGGGTAACGCGAGTCACTTGGCCTGTTGTTCTGCAAGGCTTCCACCAGAACAATCGTATTCAAGCCAAGTGAGAAACGCTATAGAATAATCCTTCAAAGAAGCCAAAAGGTCGGCTCCCTGATTTATAGTTTATAGCGTTACATTGCGCACCACTTAAACACGAGAAGGAGCAGACCATGGAATCTTTAGTTCAGGAGGTTAAAGCGAGATTAGTAGACTTGGTAGGGCAAAGCGTTCTGGTCGTACCCGGTATCGTCTTTGCTCTGATCATTCTGCTTCTCACTCGTATAGCTGCGAATATGGTACGCAGAGGGATGAGAAAGGTTGCCAATAGAGCCTTAACGAGCCTCTCGCTTCAATCTCTGCTTGTGCAGACTAGCTATACCGCCACCTGGGTGATTGGGATACTCTGTGCGGGTATTGTCGCGTTTCCTAATCTCAATGTTAGCGATCTAGTAGCCTTGTTAGGATTAGGATCTGTTGCAATTGGTTTTGCATTTCAAGATATCTTTAAAAATTTCCTGGCAGGTGTTCTTTTGTTGCTGCAGGAGCCTTTCTCCCTGAACGATCAGATCATTGTGGAAGGATTTGAAGGAACCGTTGAGGAGATTGCGCTGCGCTCTACCCAAATTCGCACCTATCAGGGCGAGCTAGTGGTCGTCCCTAACTCCATCGTATTTACCAGCCCGGTGCAAGTGATGACGGGTAACCCCAAGCGGAGAACCGATTTAGCCATCGGCGTGGACTACAATACGCCTTTGCCGGATGCGGTCAAAACTTTGATGAAAGCGGCCAGGTCAGTAGAAGAAGTTGAGGCCAATCCTTCTGTAGAAGTTGACGTTACAGCCTTTGGCGATAGCGCGATTGACATGGTAGTGCGCTACTGGACAAATTCAGAACAAAAGTCTGTTCGTCGGATAAAAACCCAGGTGATGTTGGCACTCAAGCAGGCTTGTGACGCCGCCGATATCAACATTCCTTATCCTATTCGCACGGTCTACCACTTCGATCAGGAAAAGTACAGCGATCACACTCGCCTCGAAGTTGCGAATGGCCATTCGCAAGCGGACACCGACGACGACCCCAGCTCCGTTGTCAGGCACTAACCTTTTCACCTTTCACCAGCGATAGCCTAATGTTCCAAAATATCTATCTGATTTTTAACCCTGTTTCTGGGCAGGGAGATCCGGCTACGGAACTTGCGCTGATACGAAAGGTGATTGGGGCCGATAGGCTGACTGTTTTAGAAACAACCCCTGAGGAGTCGGCTGGCGCATTGACCCGGCTTGCGCTTGAACGGTCTGCTGACTGTGTGGTTGCCTCTGGTGGAGATGGCACTGTATCTGCGGTGGCAGGGGAAATGACGGCGACTGATATTCCGCTAGGGATCATCCCGAGAGGAACGGCAAATGCGATCGCTGCCGCCTTTGGCATCTCTGACAATCTCGAAGCGGCCTGTGAAGCCCTACTAACCGGAACGCCCAGAAAGATCGATATTGCTAGCTGCAACCGTAAGCCGCTGCTGCTGCTAGCGGGCATTGGCCTAGAAGCTGAAGTCGTCTCTCAAGCCAACCGCCAGCTCAAGAATAAAATTGGCAGCGCCGCCTATATTCTGTCTGCCTTTCAGCAGGTCAAGGATCTGGCTACATTTCAAGCTGAACTAGAAACGCCTGATAAAATCATTACCGTAGAAGCCTCTGGGATTACGGTCGCCAATGCGGCTCCGGCCACTTCTGTTTTGGCGCAGGGGCCTTCCGATGTCATTCCTTACGACGGCTTGCTGGATGTGACTATCTTTGCACCGCAGGGAACGGGTGGGGCGATCGCGGCTTCTTACAATCTCTTCCAGTCTGCCTTGAGCAAGCACTCTAGTAAAAGAGAAGACATTGGCTACTTTCGCTGTTCTAGCATTACTATTTCAACCGATCCGCCTCAGAAGATCGTATTAGATGGCGAAATGGTTGGCGATACGCCGCTTAGAGCTGAGTGCCTGCCCAGATGTCTGCTGATTGTCACGCCTCAAGATGGCATCTTCGATCCGCAAGAAAAGCTAGAGGGGCTTCCTGGCCTTGAGA
The DNA here is from genome assembly GCA_049680585.1 of Phormidesmis sp. Lineage (GTDB taxonomy): Bacteria > Cyanobacteriota > Cyanobacteriia > Phormidesmidales > Phormidesmidaceae > Phormidesmis. The sequence continues at coordinate 12,523 of JBAUIB010000458.1, read as the reverse complement.
TAAAGTACAAGGACTAGTGCTTAGGTCTGCTGGCAATATGAGCGCCCCTTTCGCCTTTAGGATCGCCTTTTAGAGAGCTTCTTTAGATAGGCTTTTCTAATCAGGTCGTTCTATCTGGGTGTGTAATCCGTACCGGGCGATCGCTAAACCCCCGCGATCACCCGCTCGAAATAATTTACAATGTTTAACAGAGCGGCATTATCGCCGTCTACATCGGCCAATCTCAACCTTTCAGCCTTTAAAAGCTCGCTGGAAGGCAATATTCACTATTTGTAAGCACTGCTTAAAATGTGGTGTGCTGACGGATTCCAAAACTCAACTATAGAATCACCATGAAAGACCTGACCCGCTACCGCAATATCGGTATCTTTGCCCACGTAGATGCGGGCAAAACCACCACCACCGAAAGAATTTTGAAGCTCACCGGTAAAATCCACAAAATCGGTGAAGTTCATGATGGTGCGGCAACTACAGACTTCATGGATCAAGAGCAAGAGCGCGGCATCACCATTCAGTCTGCGGCAACCACTTGCTTCTGGAACGACCACCAGCTCAACATCATCGATACGCCTGGACATGTAGACTTCACTATTGAAGTGTACCGCTCCCTCAAGGTCCTAGACGGCGGCGTTGGTGTCTTTTGTGCCTCTGGTGGTGTAGAGCCCCAGTCTGAAACGAACTGGCGCTACGCTAACGACTCAAAAGTAGCTCGTATCATCTACGTTAATAAGCTCGACCGTACGGGTGGCGACTTCTACAGCGTTATCAAGCAGGTAGAAGAGATTCTGGCGGCTAAGCCTCTGGTGATGGTGCTGCCTATCGGTATCGAAGATGACTTCGTCGGCGTCGTAGACCTACTCACCGAGAAAGCTTGGGTTTGGGACAACTCCGGCGACCCGATGAACTACGAAATCACCGATGTCCCTGAAGACATGAAGGGCAAGGTCGCCGAGTACCGCGAAATGCTGATTGAATCGGCAGTTGAGATGGACGATGACGTCATGGAAGCTTACCTAGAGGGTAACGAGCCTGACATTGACACCATCAAAAAGTGCATCCGCAAGGGGACCCGCGAGCTCGCTTTTTTTCCCACATACTGTGGTTCATCCTTTAAGAACAAGGGCGTACAAAACGTACTCGACGCCGTTGTAGACTACCTGCCGAACCCTACTGAAGTTCGCCCTCAGCCTGAAGTAGACCTTGATGGTAACGAAACCGGGGGGATGGCCAAGGTTGATCCTGATGCACCGCTTCGTGCCCTGGCGTTCAAAATCATGGACGACCGCTACGGTGCGCTCACCTTCATCCGGATCTACTCGGGTACCCTCAGCAAAGGTGACACCGTACTCAATACCTTTACTGGAAAAACGGACCGCGTAGGCCGGCTGGTCTCTATGCACGCTGACTCCCGTGAGGAAATCGATACGGCCCAGGCGGGTGACATTGTTGCCATCGTGGGTATGAAGAACGTGCAGACGGGCCACACCCTCTGTGATCCGAAGAATCCGGCAACGCTTGAACCGATGGTCTTCCCTGATCCCGTTATCTCAATTGCGATTGAGCCTAGGGACAAAGGTGGCTCAGAGAAGATGGGCTTAGCCTTGAGCAAGATGGTTCAAGAAGATCCTTCCTTCTATGTAGAGACTGACCAGGAAAGTGGAGAAGTCATCATCAAGGGAATGGGCGAGCTTCACCTCGATATCAAGGTGGACATTCTCAAGCGGACTCACGGCGTAGAAGTCGATGTGGGTAAGCCTCAGGTGGCTTATCGCGAGTCCATCACCAAGCTGCTTAACGATACCTACGTTCACAAAAAGCAGTCCGGCGGTTCTGGTCAGTTTGCCAAAATTGACTACACCATTGAGCCCGGCGAACCCGGTGTGGGCTTTGAGTTCGAGTCTAAGGTCACAGGCGGTAACGTGCCTCGTGAATTCTGGCCTGCGGTTGAGAAAGGCTTTGCCAACAGTATGGAGAAAGGACCTTTGGCTGGCTACCCGATGGTAGATGTGAAGGTTACCCTGACAGATGGTGGCTTCCACGCGGTTGACTCAAGTGCGATCGCCTTTGAAATTGCCGCCAAATCTGCCTACCGTCAGTCCTTTCCCAAAGCTGGCCCGCAGATTCTAGAGCCGATTATGAACGTAGACGTGTTCACGCCTGACGATCATATGGGCGATGTGATCGGTGATCTCAACCGTCGTCGTGGCATGATCAAGTCCCAGAACTCTAACCCGATGGGCGTGCGCATCAAGGCCGATGTGCCCTTAAGCGAAATGTTCGGCTACATCGGTGATCTGCGGACTATGACCTCAGGTCGCGGTCAGTTCTCAATGGAGTTTGGCAACTACGCGCCTTGTCCTAAGAATGTGGCTGAAGAGGTGATCAAAGAAGCAAAAGAGCGTCAGGAAGCTGCCAAAAAGTAAGCTGATCTGACTTAACTGAACAGCATCCCCTGATCTCATCTGTGATTAGGGGATGCCTCTTGACTACCCTAAGATCGCCATCATTCATTTATGGAGTTAAAAGCCCTACCCACCGACATTATTCTCAGCGATTCTAAAACCGTGCTGGGCCACATCAAAATGGATCGCAGCCTGTACCCTGGTACCTATGTAGACATCGACGGCCATACCTATCAGATCCTCGTGCGCCGTCATCAGTACCAGCTCAAGCTTGGTCGCTATCATCTTAATAAGGCGATCGTCCACGTCAAAGAAACAAGTATTCCAGAAGAACGCACCCTCCTCAACGGCGATTGGGTGATCGGCGATATTACTTGCACCTACAATGCTCGCTCTGAGCTAGTGCGCTGTGCGATTAACCCCAGCGGTCCGTGCGGTGACTGCATCCACTACCAGCCACTCGGCTCGCATTCTTGATCTGCTTCCTCATTTACAACAGTTGCACAGCGAGCTCAGCCGTCAGTTGCTGAACGCTATCTAATACAACAGTCGCACCCGCAGTTTTGAGCTTTTCTGCATAGGCAGCTTTGTAGCGCGGATCTGGCTGGGCATGAGGCGGTAAAATGCCAACTGCCAACCATTGACGATTGGGAAATTTTTCTTTGGCAGCCACAATCGTCTGCATATCAGCTGCCGTATCACCCGCATAAATGACAGGCAGATTCACGGCAGATTGTTGAGATTCGATTTGCTGTACGGCCATCATCAGGCCGCTCGGATCTGGCTTGCTGGGCGCGTCTTCCATCGCTACTAGCACAGGATTGCTCAGCCCAATTCGCCGCTGAAGCACGAAATTAGCGGAGCCTTGAGTGGCCCCACTAAAAAAAGCGTAAGGAATGCCTGAGTGCAATAGCGTCTGTAAATAAACTTTATCCATTAGCAGCGGCTCGTCGGCAATATAGCCTGTCCACTGATCGGGATCTTCGGTATCGGGGCCGCGATAGCGCTGCTGAAAAAAATCAACGATTTTCTCGTAGCTGACCTCAGGTTTGGGCTGGTTCTGCCTTTCAAAATAGCGGTGAATCATCACCTCAGAAGCTTTCCAGTCATTGTTCCAAATACCTTCGCTCTTGAGCTGGTCGATGTCTTCTAAGCTGGGGCGATCGCTGCCGTTTGTGTAGTGCTCGACCGTATCAGCGATCGCCCGACGATACGATTGCCCCACGTCTCTGACGACTCCATCAATATCAAATACCGCTATAGCGAAGGGATTCATTCTTCTAAAATTACTAAACGTCAATCACTGGGCATTCACTCAAAACAGTCCCTGAAGCACAAGTGCTATTAGCTCAGCCCCGGCATAAGATTAGGAGAAATAGCAGGTGAGTGATGTTTTGAGTGATGTATCTATTGTTATTCCAACGCTGAATGAAGGGGAATATCTAGCGCGATCGCTCCGCTACCTAACCATTTTGCGCCCGCCTGCTTTAGAAATCATTGTAGTTGATGGGGGGAGTACTGATGATACGGTCGCGATCGCCCAGCAGTTCAATGCCAGCGTTTTGCACAGCGATCAGCCCGGACGTGCGGCTCAAATGAATTTGGGAGCGCAGCAGGCCACTGGAGATATCCTGTGCTTTCTGCATGGCGATACCCTCGTGCCAGATGACCTGATTGCTGTAATAGAAGACACTTTGGCCGATTCGAGCGTCGCCTGCGGCGGATTTATTTCTCTGATGACGGGACAGACAACGCGCTGGAGCACCTCGCTACACAACAGCCTAAAAACATACTACGCGCCGCTGTTGTTTCATCCTATTTTGTTCTTTAAAAAAGGACTTCGGCTGTTGTTTGGCGATCAGGTGATGTTTTGTCGGCGGCAAGACTTTGTTGCCTGTGGGCAGTTTGACTCAGCGCTGACAATTATGGAAGAAGCGGATCTGTGCCTTAAACTATCGCAGTTTGGCAGAATTGTTCAAGTTAACAGAACGGTCTATTCTTCCGATCGGCGGGTGGCGAAGTGGGGAGCGCTCAAAGCGAACTTGATCTATTTAGCAATTGGTTTTTTGTGGGGGATGGGTGTATCGGATGCGGTTTTGAAACGCTTTTATGAGGATGTACGCTGATTTAGCTGCCAGCTATAGGGAAGATAGTCAATGCTGACGGTGGGCGGGAGCTGCACATTGGCCAGGTAGGGCTGGACGTAACGAGCAATAGAGCCGGACGAGTTGAGAAAGTCTGCTTTGTACCATTTGAAGATTTTGCTGCAATACAGCGTGTTGTTGGCAGCGTCGTAGCGAACTTTTTCAGAATTGTTGATAAAGCGCCGAGCGTCTTCTGTTAGCTGGGCGTTTAGATGTTTGGGAAAGTAAGCTTCTGATCGCAGTAAGGGACAACCTTCGGAGGCACAGACTAAAGCGAAGTGCATACGGGGCTCGCTGTAGCGCGATCGCAGCGTACCGTGCTCAATAGCATCTAGGCTTAGAGCATGGTCATTGAGAGTATAGGAGCTTTTTTTGAAAAATAGAAGAAATCCAAGCCATTTTGGAATGCCGAGAAACGTAGGGCGAATAGAGTCAATTGGGTACTGTTGCAGCACCTGCTTGATAACGAGGGCGTTGTAAAGGTTTAGCAGAAAGGCGATCGCGTTATCTCTATCAAGCTGATCAATCTCGACTGTGCTCACCTCTATAAGCCATTGATCTAGCGCTTCGCTCGATTCACCTTGCCACCGCGCATAGTCCACCCGCCCAGCTTTTACGTAGGTGCGCAGCATGTTATCCCACGGCGTAATATTAATCAAAGCAAGTATCCTATTTACGAGAGCTAAACAAGTCGCTAACCGTTATTATCAATGAATTCGCTATGAACTGGCTCACAGCTGTCACCTTGGATTCACCGCTATCTGGAATAAATCTGGGATGCAATCTGGGATGAAGTCTGGGATGAGAGCGCTGGCTTGGTTAGGCGTCAAAAGCTGGGTGCGCCGCAGCTTCCCGTCTGTGCACATGGTTTCGAGCGCGCAGCTCGCGGACTGGCTGCAAGAGAAGCCTTCGCTGCTGATGATTGATACGCGCACAGCCGCAGAGTATGCCGTTAGCCACTTGCCTGGTGCCTATCGAGCCGAGACCGTGGCGGCGGCTGAGGCTATCGTTGCGGCGAACAAGGTCGAAACGCAGAGCGGCGAGCAGAGGCCGACTGTGCTGTATTGCTCGGTGGGCTATCGGTCGGGGCGGCTGGGCGAGGCATTGCAGACGGCGGGCTATCAGGTGGCAAATTTGGAGGGATCGATCTTTCAGTGGGCGAATGAGGGGCGATCGCTGCTTAGCGACGGCCAACCGACGCAGCAGGTACATCCCTACAACAGGCTTTGGCAATTACTATTGGCACCCTCTGTTAGCACCTCTGACGTGAGCAGCGGGCGCAGCGGATAGCGTATTCCACAGCAGCAAATCTTCCGGGCGATCAATGTCTGATAGTGGGTTGAGCAGCGCGACAGAAAAGTCTTGACGGGTGGCGATCGCCTTTGTCGTCTCCAACACGCGCGCTGTACCCCAGGGAATATTTCTAAATAATGACTCAAAAGACAGTGGTTCAGAAGATGGTGGCTCAAAAGATGGCTGACAGACCCGGTTGAGCCCGATGAGATAGTAGCCGCCATCTGTGGCAGGGCCGAGCACTACATCGTGAGAGTCCAGTAGGGTGAGGGCTGCCATAATCTCAGCGGTGCCTAAGTCTGGGCAGTCGCTGCCGACGACGACAATCCGCTGCAAGCCACTAGCAAATCCTTGATCGAGTGCAAATATTAGGCGATCGCCCAAATCTCCCTCACACTGACAGACAAGCTGGTGTTCCTCGCCTAGCCACTTGCGCATTTGCCCCATCGTGCCGCCAGCAAAATGGACCTGTAGCGTTAGCTGCTGTGACAACTGCTCAAATCGCCTGAGCAAATGCTCGCTCATCTGCCGTTGCAAGATGGCGGCGCCCACTGCACCTAACGAAGGAATCAGTCGAGTTTTGGTGTGCCCTGGTTGGGGAAAACGAGTAAACAGGAACAGTCCACAGCCGGTAACAGTATTAGCAGTCGTCGATGCTTTCATAGGGTCGATAGAGCGGGCTTTCTTCTGTAGCTCTGGCCACTTAGCTCGATACATTCACAATGACTGTACCCTTTATGTACTGCGGGCTAAGTGGCGCGCCAGCGTACGTAGGCGTAGCCTTCTCTGTGAGTTATGCATCCGTACGCTGTCTATACTGTGACGCGCACTCAGCCTGGGTGGATCGTCCGTTTAGCATATATCGGTTTACATCTGAGCAGGCGCAGACAAGAGCAGGCGCGCACACGCTCTTCAAATTATCCGGCCAGCCAGCAGGCCAGTGGAAAGATGAGATATTCAGCAAAAAACAGCTTCCAGATGAACTGGTAAAAGTCTGGATAGGAGATATCCTTCCGGGCAGGCGAAGGATCTAAATCTACGCGCCGACTGAGCCGCCAAAAAGCGATAATGCCAATACTCTGGGCGGCCATTAAAAAAAACGCTTGAACGCCCGGTAAGAAAGGGGCCGCGATAATTAGCCCGCCATAGCAAATGGTTAACACCCAACGAGCTAAGCTAAAGACTTTTTTACGGCCTAATCGCAGCGTGTAGGTTGAAATGTTGAACTGGCGATCGCCCTCCAAATCCGGAATATCTTTAAAGATGGCAATCACGAAGCTAAATACCAACACAAACAGCGTCAGCGCCCATATCCGCGCGGGTATACGGCTGCCCAAGCCTAGGTGAGTGGCAAAATGCAGATACAGCCCCAAATTCACAATCGCGCCGCGCACAACCAGAATGCAGAACGATGCCCAAAACGGGTAGCGCTTCAGCCGAATGGGGGGCAGGGAATAGGCCGTGCCGATCAGCAGACTGCTAACCACCGTCAGCAGCAGAAACGGGCTACGAGAAATCACCACCGAAATTAGCGAAAGGGCGATCGCACCGCCACCTGTGATGGCGACCAGCCGCTGCGCGTGCCTTTTGGTAAACTCACCCGAAGCAATCGGCAGCGCGGGCTTGTTGATTCGATCAATTTCAACATCTTCTACCTGATTGAGCCCCACAATGTAGACATTGCCGCCCAGACAAGCCAGCCAAGCAATCAGCCAAGCGCCCACAACACTGCCCCAGGCAATCGGCAACGGCATAGCAGCTAAGGCGATCGCCAAGAGCGCCGTCACACTCAAGCTGGTACCGATAATGGTATGGGGCCGAGAAAATTTCCAAAACGCCCGTAGCCACGCTAGCGGCTCCTTTAGCGGATGGACCGGTCGGCGCAGAGGTGTTCTTACAGACATAGAAGATTGAGCCATGTCATAAAACGTACACCGAAGAATGTACACCGAAATCTACCCTGGCATCTGACTTGTCGGCGCTGGCAATCAGATTTCACTGCGCTTTTGCCGGCTCTGCGTAATCTGCCAGCTGAGCACGATCACTGGCAATAAGCCCACCAGCAAAATCGTCAGGGCGGGAGCCGCCGCTTCTATCAGGCGTTCGTCCGAGGCGTATTGATAGACCCGAACCGCCAGCGTATCAAAGTTAAAAGGGCGCATGACGATAGTCGCAGGCAGTTCTTTCATTACATCAACAAAGACGAGCATGACAGCCGTCAGCAGGCTACTGGTCATCAGCGGCGCATGAATTTTTACCAGCGTTCGACTCGGCGTGTAGCCTAAGCTGCGAGAGGCATCGTCCAAATTTGGCCGGATCTTGGCCAGTCCTGACTCTACAGAGCTCAGGGCCACCGCTAAAAATCTCACCAGATAGGCAAAAATCAGCGCTGTGACGGTCCCGCTGATCAAAAGGCCCGGTGAACTGCCGAAAACGGCACGGGCGCTATTTGCGATCGCATTGTCCAGTCGAGCTAGCGGAATTAAAATACCCACTGCAATCACGGCCCCTGGAATGCCGTAGCCCATCGCCGAGAGCCTGACGCCTAGTCGAATCGGCTGCGTGTCGTTGAGCCGCTGTCCGTAGGCCAGTACCAAAGAGAGGAACAGCGCGATCGCTGCGGTTATCCCGGCCAGTATCAGGCTATTTTTAGCCAGCTCTATAAATCGATTGCTGAGTGCCGTCTCCCAGTTCGAGATCACCATTTTCACCAGCAGCCATCCCGGCAACAGCAGCCCCAAGCCAATGGGTAAAAAGCAGGCCAGCGCGGCCAACAGCCCTCGAAAAGGCCCCAAACGATACGCGGTCGGTGCCTGAAAGCTGTTGTTTGCCCGATAGTAGCGGGCCTGACGCCGCGACCAGCGCTCCAGCAGTATCAGCGCCAAGACGAACAGCATCAGCATCGCCGATAGCTGCGCCGCCGCGATCCGCTCACCCATGCCAAACCAAGTGCGATAAATGCCAGTGGTAAAGGTCGCGACGCTGAAATATTGCACTGTGCCAAAATCGTTCAGCGTTTCCATTAGCGCTAAAGAGAGCCCTGCCATAATCGCCGGACGAGCCAGCGGCAGCGCCACTTTGCCAAAGCTGCGCCAAGGCCCACAGCCCAAAGACCGGCTGGCCTCTAGCGTGCAGACAGACTGCTCCAAAAAGGCAACCCGCGCCAGCATATACACATACGGATACAGCGTCAGGCTAAATAGTGCAATCGCCCCGCCGATAGAGCGCACATTGGGAAACCAATAGTCCGTAGCGCTCTGCCAGCCAAAAAGGGTCCGCAGGCCAGTTTGCACCGGGCCAAAGTACTCTAGCCAGTCTGTGTAGGTGTAAGCCAGCAGATACGCAGGTGCAGCCAGCGGCAAGAGCAGCGCCCATTCAAACAGGCGCACCCCCGGAAACGTGCACATCGTCACCAGCCAAGCTGTCCCCACCCCGATAATCAATACACCCACTGCCACGCCCACCATCAGCACCAGCGAGTTGGTCACATAGGTGGTCAGCACAGTCTCTGCCAGATGCGCCCAGATCTCGCCCGTATCGGCAAAGATGCTGCCCAGCACGACGAGCACTGGCAAAAAGACCAGGGCCGCTGTCAGCCATGTCGCGATCGCCCAACCGTTCAAACCCCGAGTCAGCCACAGCGGAGATAGTGCCAATAGGGAATGCTTATCAGGAGACGAGGAGCGGAGACGCGACATGTGACAAAGAAATAGATTCGGATCTATTCAGTCTAGGGCACTTACAGAATGACTTGTCATCCGATCTTGTCGCGTCAGGCAGATAACCCCTTTTTAGCTATGTTTCTCAATAAGCGACTGTTGTTGCAAATGCCCCCCAAATTCGCTATCATTCTCATTAGCAATTCGCTATTGATTACTCTGCATTCATTGCCCCGACATTAGCCGCATCCGAGGGAAAGGACATGGTCGTTTATACACCCTCTGCTCTAAGAGCAGAACTCCACGAGCGTGGGTGGCGCATGACTCCTCAGCGTGAAACTATTCTCAAAACCTTCCAGAACTTGCCAGAGGGCAGACACGTCAGCGCCGAAGATCTGTGCGAGCTCCTAAAAGAAGAAGGCTTGCCGATTGGTCTGTCTACTATTTACCGCAATCTCAAGCTGATGGCCCGCATGGGAATTTTGCGGGAGCTAGAGCTCGCCGAAGACCAAAAGCGATATGAGATCAATCGACCCGCTCCGCACCACCACCACCACCTAATCTGCGTGCGCTGCAACAAAACTATCGAGTTCAAGAATGATTCTGTCTTGAAGGTAGGCGCTAAAACAGCAGAGAAATCCGGCTATCAGCTGCTAGATTGTCAGCTCTCAATTCATGCGGTCTGTCCGGCCTGCCAACGTTCTATCTTGCCAGTTTAGAAATACGCGCCTAAACAATACACCGATAGAAAATCCTCAAACACTTTCCAGACAACCCTTGCGGGGGGTCTGGGGGAGTTAGGACCCCAGGCAAAATTTAAAGCCACCAAGCAAAAGGAGGGGTGCAGGGGAGGAAATCCCCTTCTCTTATCTCTTTCCTCCGCATTCTAAAACGCAACGCTAAACACATACATACTAAACCCCTATGTAGAGACTGCATATTTCTATAACTTCAGCAGGGAGTGGGTTTCGGTGTGTAGCGTTTAGTTGCCGACCCACCCCACCCTACGGGCATCCCTCCGATGGGAGGGGATCTGCTTCAGGCTAAGGAGTGCAGGGTTTCTCATCTTGAACTGACGTTAACCAGCTTCATCAGCTTTCGATTTTATTGAAAATGCTTCCTATTAAGTGTCGGTTGAGCTATACTCACTTTAATCGCTTATTGAATACCAGTCCCAATAGCTGTATTCGCAGTGGTGATCATCTCATGTTGCCAACCCAAAACGCGGATCAATCCATGACGCGAGAATCTGATGTGCTTTGGCTATCGGTTAGCCCCTCTCTCAAATGTTTCGACCAGCGGTTGCTGTCACAGCTCGCAAAGGTCGCTCCCGTCAGGCGTTGGGAGTATTGTCAAACACCAGATGAACCCTGCTGCATAGAATCTGTCATAGAGACTTTGCATGACTATATCAGCCATCGGGTAGCGCTAGAAGCTAGCTCGGGCCAGCGCGATCACAAGCTGCATTTGCTGGGTCACGGCGTTAGCGGCACTGTGGCTCTGCTGTATGCTCGCCGCTATCCTCAGCATGTGGCTTCTTTGAGTCTGCTGTCGGTCAGTGCCATGCCCGCTGTCAACTGGCAGGCCCACTACTATGCCCTGCGGCAGCTATTGCCCTGTAGCCGCGAAATAGTTTTGGCGCAAATGGCTCGGCTGATGTTTGGCGATCGCCCGATTCGATTTGCGAAGGCGCTCTCGCAGCTATTGGTACGCGATCTCGACAGTCACTTCACTCTGCATTCTCTCGCCAACCGTAAAAAGATCTCTCCGGGTGGGGCAGATGTGCCGCTGCTGGTTTGCAATGGCCAGACTGACCGGCTTACTAGCCCCAACTCGCTCGCTCATAACTCAGCGCAGCTCGAAATTTCCTGGGAAGAATGGCTCAAGCCAGGCGATCGCTCTTGGCTATGCCCTGACGGCAACTACTTTTTCCACTTTCATCACCCTGCTATCGTCGCCAACAGAATTGCAGACTACTGGCAGCAGGTATCAGTAACGCGAACACCGTCAGAGACTTCAACAGCTCGGCTGCAAGAGATTTCTCAGCCTACAACGTCGCCGCAACCTCGTAAATCGCAGATGTGACTTGACTGAGCTCATCTGGGCGGATGATGTAGGGCGGCATGGTATACAGCAGTCGGCCAAATGGCCTGAGCCAAACGCCTCGCTCGACAAACTGCGGCTGCACAACAGCCATATCTACAGGGTTGTGTAGTTCAACAGCAGCGATCGCACCCAACACTCTCACATCTTTCACCGCTGCCAACTGTTGGCAAGGGGCCAATTCTCTCTTTAGCTGCGCTTCAATCGCCAAGACTTTCGTCTGCCAATCGTAGCTTTCCAACAACTCCAGATTTGCAAGTGCTACCGCGCAGGCCAGCGGATTGCCCATAAATGTTGGACCGTGCATAAACACGCCCGCCTCGCCCGAGGCAAAGGTTTCACTCAGATGAGTCGTTGTCAGCGTCGCCGCCAATGACATAAACCCACCCGAAAGCGCCTTACCCACACACATAATATCCGGGCAAATATCGGCATACTCACAGGCAAACAGCTTGCCCGAGCGCCCGAAGCCCGTCGCAATTTCATCGAGAATGAGCAGCACATCATGTTGTCTGCACAGCTCACTCGCTCGCCGCACGTACTGCGGATGGTAAAAGCGCACGCCGCCCGCATTTTGCACCACAGGCTCAAAGATGGCGGCGGCAATGCGATCGCTATTCTGTTCTAAGAGCCCAGCAAAGCTAGCAATATCCGCTTCTTGCCAGTCCTCGTCAAAGCGAACCTGCGGAGCCTCAGCAAAATATTGTTGCATTAGCAGGCCGCTGAACAGATGATGCATCCCATTCACCGGATCGCAAGCAGACATGGCTGCAAACGTATCGCCGTGGTAGCCACTACGAATCGTTAGAAAACGATTTTTGTACGCTTGGCCCCGGTTATGCCAATACTGCACCGCCATCTTCATCGCCACTTCTACGGCGACTGAGCCTGAGTCACAGAAGAAGACATGCTGAAGCGGCGC
>JBAUIB010000457.1:0-25068 GCA_049680585.1 Phormidesmis sp. | reverse complement strand
CAAAACGATCTACATAAAAAGCTTTGGAGTAGCGACGGTACGCCCAATGGCACTGTAGAAGTCGCCTCGCTCAACAGCACTCTCTCGGAGCTATCGAACAATGTCAACACTATTTTGACCGTAGGATTCGCTCGTTCTTTGAGCCTTGATCCGTTTCTGTTCGCGACAACGCTGGCAAACAGCACTCAAATCTGGATCAGCGATGGGGTCAGCCAGTTAGGGACTCAACAGCTCGCGGCGCTTTCACATCCCACTCAAACCCCAGGTCCAGGCTATGCATTGCCAGGTGATCAGTTCTTTGATACGGAAGCGGCTGTGTTTTTTATGGGTTGGATAGGTGAAGGCACTGCCGCTCTCTGGCGCAGCGATCGCACCCCCACCGGCACCCTCAAACTGCAAGCTCTCAACTCTGATACTAGCTCCTTCGTGCCCTGGCAACAGCATCTTTACTTCACAGCAGAACAACCTGAAACAGGATGGGAATGGTGGGCCAGCGATGGGAGCCCTGAAGGCACTGTTCTACTCAAAGACATCCAGCCAGGAAAAGAGGGTTCTCGGTCTCACTTGCTCAGCGGACTGGGCTCAACATTTTTTGCCCTGGCAGAGTCTCCTGACGGACTCGCGCTATGGTCAACTACAGGCACGCCTGAAAGCACTCAGATGATAAAACAGCTCAGTCCAGAAAGCTTTTATGCTCAAGCACACGACACTCAATCGATTGTTCACGAAGGGAGACTCTTCTTTGCGACCCTGGTTACTCGAGAAGAACCTCAGGCAAACGGCACCACCCTTTCTAAAATAATCTACGAACTATGGGTAACTGACGGGACTACCGAAGGAACCCAGCAATTAGGCACTATGGGCGAGGCTGTTCGAGAGCTGACCGCCTTTAAAGGTCGCCTCTTTTTTAACGGCGGTGGCCCTAATGGTCAGGAGCTATGGGCAACTGACGGTACCCCTGAAGGCACACAGCAAGTTATAGACCTAAGTCCGGGTGGAAAAACCGTGAGCCCACCGTGCCCGCCGCCGCTCGTTGCCCCTCCTAGTCCCTTTTGTTCTCCCTATATCGATCCCAACAATTCGAATCCTCGTGAGCTTATTGCGCACGGCGACTTTCTCTATTTTCTGGCCAATCAGTTCGATCTCTTTCGCACCGATGGCACAGGGCAGGGAATGCAATACGTGAAGCGTTTGGAGGGCCGAGACCGAGAATGGCCTAGCGTTGCCCAGCTCGGTGATACGCTGTTATTTACCGGCTATGAAGATAACCAGAGCGTTCATCCACAGCTATGGGCATTGCCAACGTTAAGCTCTGACTAGACTGTACCCTTGATCGCTTGATCGCTGACCATTCATGTTCAATAAGTAGCCAATAGGTAAGCTATTTGCTGTCCAAAGGTCTGAATCTACATCACGCGCTCTGTAGGTTCGCCGAGTGTTCGCCGAGTGCGTATATAGCCTGCATTCAGTCATCTGCTATAGATCGGATCGCTACGTCAGCACCCAAGTATCCTTAGCCCCGCCGCCCTGCGACGAATTTACCACTAGCTTCCCTTTCTCCAGCGCCACCCGCGTCAGCCCGCCTGGATGCACATAGATCTCGTCTCCTTTGTGCAGCACATAGGGCCGTAGGTCCGTATGCCGCCCCTCAATGCCGCCCTCTACCACCGTCGGAATCTGCGACAGGTACACCGTCGGCTGTGCCATATAGCCTCTGGGCTTTTCTCGAATTTTTTGGGCAAATGCTTGGCGCTCTTCGGCGGTAGAATTCACGCCTACTAGCATGTCGTCTCCCCCCTCGGCGCTGGCTGCTTTTACCACCAGCTCTTCTAGATGGTCAAGCACATACTCGCGATCGCTATCCCGCCAGCACAAGTAGGTCGGCACATTCGGCAGCAGCGGCTCTTCACCTAGATAAAACCGAATCATCTCCGGTACATAGGCATAGATCACTTTGTCATCCCCAATGCCCGCGCCGATAGCATTCACCATCGCCAGCTTCCCTGCCTGACACAGCTCAATCAAGGTAGCGATGCTATCCGGATAGTCCTCCCCCAGATCCAGCTCGGCAAACATCTCCGTGTCACCGCGTCGATAGATCACGTCGAGGCGCTGAGGGCCGTCATCAGTGTGGTAGCAAAGGTAGCCGTCTGACATTGTTACCTCTTCGGGGCTAATCAGCGCAATGCCCATTTGCTCGGCCAATAGCTGGTGCTCGAAGTAAGCGGAGTTGTGGGTGCCAGGGGTCAGCAAGGCTAGGGTGCGATCAGGACCGGGCGCGAGATCAGACGCAACTAGATCCATCACCGCTCTGAGCTGCTGGGCGTAATCGGCCACTGGCTGAGGCGCGAACTTTTCCATTAGCTCTGGCAGTACTCGCTCCATCGCAATGCGGTTTTTGAGCACATAGGCGATGCCAGAGGGCACGCGCAGGTTATCTTCCAAAACGCACCAGTTACCGTCGCCGTTGCGCACCAGATCAATGCCGCCAATGTGGCACCAAATGCCTTTAGGTGGCTTCATACCCATACACTCGGGCCGAAACCGCAGCGCTGACTCGATAATGTCGCGGGGAATCACCCCCTCGCTAATAATGCGCTGGTCGCTGTACACATCGGCGCAAAACATATTGAGCGCCGTCACCCGCTGCGTGAGGCCAGCGGTGAGGGTTTTCCACTCCTCAGCGGTAATTACCCGAGGAACCGGATCAAACGGCAGTACCCGCTCTTCTTCCCCCTCGAAGCTGAAGGTTGCCCCTAGCTCTTCTAAAACGGCTTCCAGCTTAGCTTTGAGCTGGGGCATGTCCTGAGACGGCAGCGCTTGAAACCACTGTAAAATAGGCGCTAGCTCTGGGCGTAGTTCCCCTGCTGCGGCAAAGTATTCGTCGTAAAAGTCTTGAGGATCGTAGGCGTCGAAGTTCATTGTGAAGCAAGCAGGTGGTGTGTTGACTGGGTGCTACGGGCGTAACGTCACCGTACCAGGAGCCATACCTGCAAGTTGTCATATAAGCCACACTCGGCCTCAAAGCCGGTCGAGCGTCCTCCAAAATGTTTCTCTGAACTGCATCCTCGACTGATAGCTTGTCTATGAAGCATTGCTGATCTCCACGATCATTTCTCCTTGCCGTAATTGCTCTAATGCATCAGGCAAAGTAGCCAATCAACCCAAATCTTCATGCCGTAAGCCTAGGGAAATCAGTACGTCGTGCTGCAAAGAGTAAACAAGCTTGAATATCCGCCAATTCTAAATCAGGGAAGTCCTCCAAAATTTCAGAAATGCTAACGTTTTCAGCTAACATCTCTAAAATATCGGTGACTCGAATACGCATGCCTCGAATACAGGGACGACCACCACACTGTCCAGGCGTTTGGGTAATGCGATTTAGCGAGCTAGTCACTGAGTTCATACGGATGTCTGCGGTGGGTGGGTGGAAACGCTAGGCGAGTATTGAGCGGTTACTCGTTGAGGAAGCCCATTGCTGTCTTTACTTTTTGCAGGGTGGGGGCGGCGACGGCTTGGGCGCGGGCTTTGCCGTCGGCGAGGACCTGCTTTAGGTAGGTGCGATCGCTCATTAGCTCCCAATACTTATCTTGAATTGGCCGCAGCGCTTCTACCGCCGTCTCAGCCAGCAGCGGCTTAAACTGCCCCCAGCCCATCTCCTTACACTCTGCTGCAACCGCTTCTCGGCTTTGATTGGAAAGCAGCTGATACAGGCTCAGCAGATTGTGGCATTCCGGCCGATCAGGATTATCGAATTCTAAGCCACGCTCGGGGTCCGTTTTCGCTCGCTTGATCTTTTTGGTAATTACCTCAGGCGCATCGGTTAGATCAATGCGGCTTTGCTCAGATGGATCAGATTTGGACATTTTTTTGGTGCCGTCAGTCAGGCTCATCACCCGCGCACCCGCTTTGCGAATCAGCGGCTCTGGCACCTTGAGCACAGGCGAGTCTTCACTGCCAAACTGAAAATTCACCCGATTAGCGATGTCGCGCGTCAGCTCTAAATGCTGCTTTTGATCTTCCCCAACAGGCACCAAATTGGGCTCATATAGCAAAATGTCAGCCGCCTGCAAAACCGGGTAGTCCATCAGGCCAACGCTGACGTTTTCCCCTTGCTTCACCGCCTTTTCCTTGAACTGGATCATCCGCTCTAGCCAGTTAATCGGCGTCACGCAGTTAAACAACCAGGCCAGTTCACTGTGCTCGCTGAGCTGCGACTGCACGAAAATGGTAGACGCCGCTGGATCGATGCCACAAGCGATATAGGTCGCCGCAATTTTAAAGGTGTTTTCAGCCAGGGTGGCCGGATCGTGAGGCACGGTGACCGCGTGCAGATCGGCCATGAATAGAAAGCAGTCGTAGTCCTGCTGCAACTCCACCCAGTTGCGGATAGCGCCTAGGTAATTCCCCAAATGCATATTGCCAGTGGTTTGAATGCCTGAGAGGATGCGGGGCTTGGACATAGATTTTGGATGGATTGGGGAGAAGGGAAAGGGGGGCGATCGCCTTAATTTTAGGCGAGTGTCCTACCCACGTCTAGGCAGACACACACGCTCCTCATACCTTCTCATCCCTCCGTCTTCTACTGAATCTTCTACTGAATCTCCGCCTGCAACACTGACTTATCCTGCGGACCCAAGGTCAGCGCCAAGGGTCGCTCCTTCTCAAATGCCTTGACAGCCTGCCGGTAAACGTCATAGTCAGTGGGCAGCGTCTTGGTCTCACCCGCTTGGTTAAACGTGATGGCGTAGTCTACCGACTTGATGACTTCGGGCGATCGCGGAATTTCGGACTTGCGGCGACGATCTTCAATATCGTTCACAGTCGGCTCCGGCGGCAGCACTGGCCACCATAGCCCTTGACTATCTGGCCCGGAACCCGCCGCCTCGGGGCGAATGCCATTGAGATTGACAACCTGGGTCGATTCAAATTGCTCTAGGCGACGGTCATTGGGGCGATCTTGACTGACGCCTCTCGGGACATACTCGACTTGCCAAGTGTAGGTCGTAGCAGCCGTCGCTTCAAAATCAGCAGTGGCTTCGGAGGCATTCGTGCTCACTTCAGTGCAGCCGCCTAGCGCAGTGCCTACGGAGATCACAAGCGCAGCCGCAACGGGAGCTGTGGAGTTTATCCAAGGATGGCGAGCAAAGGGGTTGTTCATTTTTATACATCCTCAAATTTTGTGTTCTTTAGCTTAGCGCTCTATGTCGCCAAATGAGAGGCCGCTTAATGAGTGTTTTAAATCAGTGCGCTGAGTCGGTTGCCCTACTCAAACAGGCTGAGCCGCAAAGTATTCTAAGACCTTTCTGACGACACCGCTTTTTCCATGACAGCTAATCCTAATCACATCGCCAGCTAACACACGGGTATCTCTGAGCTGTTTGACGCAGCGGACAACTGAGTGATCGACGTAGGTGGTAATGGTGACGATCAGATCGCAGTGGCTAATTTTGTCCTTGATTTGGTTGCGGCTATTGCTAGCGATGCTGTGCGGCGGTACGTGAACGCAGCGTTTGAGGCCGTATCTTTTGAGCGCTTCGGTGACTTCGCGGTGGGTGGTCTCATGTCCGCCGACCAGCGCGACTGAAATATCGGATAGATCGACTCGTTCGAGATCTTCTAGCGAAAACTGAGACGGGTGTTCGTCTGCGATCGCATCCGTATCATCCGCTTCAGCACAACTATTTTCTGTATGGGCCGGCGAGCGATCAGCGTTTGCCGAAAGGTCGTGGCTGTGATCTTGATAGGCGCGAATTTCTTCTTTTTGCGTGAGATAAATCACCTCACTTTTTAAGCGTTCGCTGGCTTCCTGACTTTGTTTTAGCTGCGATCGCAATGCCCGATCCGCTTTCACCAGCGCCTGGTTCTCTTCGTCCGCACAGTTAAATAACGCGTTTAGCTCATTGCGATCGCGTTGCAGGCGCTCATGGCTAAGCTGCAAGCTGCCCTGCTCTTTTTGCAGATGCGAATAGGTCTGCTTTAGCTGATTGTGATCACGCTGGAGGCGATCGCACTCTTTCTGCAAGCGATCATAGGCGACCTCCAAGGCTATTAGCCGCTGTACGAGCTGTTGCTTTTCGTGGCGATCTTTTCCGGATGCACCTTTGAAAAAGAGCTGGAGCGGCTGAATGAATGATTTAAACATAAGCTCCTCACAAGATGCGGCAGCAAGATACGGTTATCCTAGCTACCACCATAACGATTGCCTGAGTGAAATCAGCCGCATCTACCGTGTTTACGGGCGTTTCTCCTCATTACTTCAAAAAAGTTTATCCCAAGATTCGTTGATTCATCGTGCGCTCATGACAAATTAAGCCTGTGCTCAGCCTTTTTCTGTTTGAGTTTCTGGCCGCTGAGTGCCTGGCATCTGAGTGTCTTTGATATGAGCGCGAACGATATCAGTAAAGGTGCGATCGCCACTAAACCCAAGCGCGATCGCCTGCGTGACCTCAAAGCGACTCGGCCAGCTAGCAACAATCTTTGCGATCGCCTGATCGCTCTCATACTGAATGTGCTGGGTGGCAGCAGTGCCTGCTACCTGCTCAAGCGCCTCGATCATGGCCTGCACCGTAACTGTGATACCCGGCAGATTCACAGTGCGGGTATCGCCAAGCTGACGAAAGCTATCAGCCGGGACCGTTAGACTGTGCACCAAATTGCGAGTGACGGTGCCGGGGCTAGAAAGCCACAGCGGCAGACTCGGATCGACTGGGCAAATGGCCGTTTCGCCCTTAAGCGGTTCGCGAATAATGCTGCTGGCAAAGGATGAGGCCGCAGCATTTGGCTTGCCGGGACGCACGCAGACAGTCGGCAGCCGGAGCACGCGCCCGTCGATAAAGCCTCTGCGACTGTAGTCATTTACCCAAAGCTCGGCTACGGCCTTTTGCATGCCGTAGGAAGACTGGGGCATCACGGCGGTTTTATCGGTAATGACGGCGGGCAGCTCACCGCCAAAGACCGCTAGCGAACTGGCAAATATAAACAGTGCATCCGGTGCCTGATGCCGCACCGCCTCTAGCAAATTGCGAGTGCCCTCACCATTGACCGCCATACCCAGATCAAAATCAGCTTCTGCCTGAGAGCTGACCACAGCCGCTAGGTGATAAATAGCGGTGAGTTCTGGTGTAACCAGCGCGTTGACGGCTTGCGGATCTCTCAGATCAGCTTGCAGGCAGGTGACGGTAGTCTTCATCGCTGCCGGTTGTGCGACATCACTGGCGGTAGGCACAGGCGGCATCACAATATCGGCCAGGGTGAGGCTTTTGACTAGGGGATGGGTTAATAGGGCGATCGCAAGCCGCTGACCGAGAAATCCTGCGCCGCCAGTAATCAAAATGTGCATAAAAAATGCGTATATAAAGTGTGTATAAAGGCTTAAGAGCTATGTCTTAGAAGGCAAGTGACACTATAGCGAGCCTCCTAAAAATCAGACTATTGCTAGCCCTTTTCTAATTGTCTCTCTAATCGCGAATGCTGCGGTAGTGATTGGCGCGGATGCGAGCCATCGTGGCATCGAGCTGATCGTCAATTTCGCCAAGGGTGCCTAGCAGATGAGTGCTCAAGGCCAGCGCCGCTTCAAATTCTGGCTGAACCACTTCTTGGGCCCCGAGCTGACTGAGCTGATCGAGTTCTCGGGTGGTATGGGCGCGCGCGATGATGTCGAGTTTGGGGGCGATCGCCCTCGCCCGAGTCAGCAATAGTCGAGTGCTGGTCGGATCGGGTAGGGCAATCACCAGCGCTTTGGCACTATTCAGCGCCGCCTTTGCCAAAATCAGCTCTGAGTCGGCATCCCCGAGCACAAAAGGAATCTTTTCGCGGCGCAAAGACTGAGCGGCGGCTTCGCTATTTTCCAGCACCAGCACCGGATAGTCTCGCTGTCGCAGCATACTGACAATGACATGCCCGACCCGGCCATAGCCAGCGACCACAACGTGATTGGCAATCGAGGCTGCGCCTTCTTGCTGAGGAGACTCTAACCGCTGCAGCAGCGCTGTGAGCTTGGGCTGATGGTAGAGCCACTTTGAAAGGGGCATGGCCAGCTTAAACGAGATCGGTGTGAGCACCAATGTGATGGCTGTCGTGCCGAGTAACAACAGGTAGGTATCTTGAGAGATCAGCTCGGTTTCTAAGCCGACAAGCGCCAGCACAAAAGAGAACTCCCCGATTTGATTGATGCCGCAGCTTGTGAGCACCGCCGTTTTCAGAGAGTAGCCAAAGCCCAGCACAATTGGCAGGATGATCAGGGCCTTACCGACCATGACGAGCGTGACTAGAGCCAAAATGCGATCTAGATTGTTGATCAGCACGCCTGGATCTATCAGCATGCCAATCGAGACAAAAAACAAGCTGGCAAAGGTATCGCGCAGCGGCAGCACTTTAGCCAGTGCATGGTCGGCGTAGTCAATTTCAGCAATCATCAGCCCGGCAACAAACGCACCAATTTCAATCGAAAGCCCTAGCTGCGCGGTCACTAGCGCGACTCCTAAGCACAGCGCAATCAGCGTGAGCAAAAACAGCTCACTGCTCTCTGTCAGGGCCACCTGACGAATAATCACCGGAATAATCCAGCGGCCCGCGATCACCGCCGCCAGCAGAAAGCCGACGACTTTTAGCAGCGCCCAGCCAATCACCTGCCACAGCGGCCCCGCCTGATTGACCGCCGGCAAAATGGCCAGCATGAAGCCCAACGCTAAGTCTTGGGCAATCAGGATGGCGAGCATAATCTGACCGTGGCGAGTGTTGATTTCGCCGCGCTCTGTCAGCGTTTTTAGCACTACCGCAGTGGAAGAGAGTGACAGCAGTGCGCCCCAGAATATGCCTTGAGGCAATGTGTCTACCCAGCCAAACGTTAGGGCGATCGCACTCACCAATCCTGTCGTCAGCCCAATTTGAAAGAGACTGCCCTGCAAGGCAATCCGACGCACCCGGTTGAGTTCTTCTAAAGAAAACTGAACACCGAGGGCAAACAGCAAAAAAGCCACCCCCAGCTCAGCGAGTTCCTGAATATTGCCCGTATCGGTAATTAGCTTCAGCCCCAGCGGACCAATCGTTAAGCCACTGATCAAATAGCCCAGTAAAACAGGCTGTCGCAGTCGGTTAGCCAAAAAGCCACCGCTCGCCGCCGCTCCTAATGTCAGCATCAGCTCGAATGTAAACCCTGATGATGTCATTTCTTACCGAACCCTTAAGTTGAGCGTTTATGCTTACAAAGTTAGCGGATCGCTTACGCCCAAGCTAGTACAGATGCTCTCTTAACATCTGAGGGTAAGCTGTATTCATAACAATTGTGAGGATGATAACGATGGAGTGGTACCTCAAGGTTCTCAAAAAGTATGCAGAATTTGGTGGCAGGGCAAGAAGAGCCGAGTATTGGTACTTTGTTCTGTTTAATATCCTGATTAGTATTGGCACGATAGCTGTTGGCAGCCTAATTTCGGAAGGGTTTGCTAGCTTACTAAACTCGCTGTATTCACTGGGCGTTCTCATTCCGGGGATTGCGGTGACCGCGCGGCGGCTGCATGACACGGGCCGCAGCGGTTGGTGGCAGCTCATCGCGATCATTCCACTGATCGGGGCAATTGTTCTGTTGGTTTTTCTCGTGCAAGATGGCGACTTCGAGAGAAATCAATATGGCCCTTCACCAAAAAAAGAGCCTGTTGCTTAGGGGCTGATTTCAGCTTATCGGCGCTTAGGAACCGGCTTGGAGATAGCCTTCTGAGCAGGCGAAGAATGCTCGCTCTCTATTTTCATGCTGAGGCTGATTCGCTTCAGCTTTTCTTTTACCTCTAGCACCTGCACTTTCACCACTTGACCAACTTGAACAATCTCTTTGGGATCTTTGACAAATCGACTGGCCATTTGCGAAACGTGGACGAGGCCATCTTGATGGACGCCAATATCGACAAATGCGCCAAAGTTCGCGACGTTGGTAACGATGCCTTCTAGCGTCATCCCGACTTTGAGATCGCTAATCTCGTTGATGCCGTCTGCAAATGTGGCGTAGGTAAACTGGGCTCTTGGATCGCGGCCCGGTTTTTCTAATTCGCTGAGAATATCTCGCAGTGTGGGCTCGCCGACTTTTTCGGTGACGTATTGCTTTAAAGGGAGCTGTTTTAGTTTGTCAGTGGCTTGCGAAATGCCTGTGAGCGATAGGTGCAGGTCGTCGGCCATCGCTTTGACAATGCGGTAGCTCTCGGGGTGGACAGCCGTATTGTCGAGTGGGTTGTCGCCCGCGCGAATGCGCAGAAAGCCCGCTGCTTGCTCGTAGGCTTTGGGGCCGAGCTTGCTCACTTTTAATAGAGTCTTGCGATCGCTAAAGCGTCCTGCCTGGTTGCGAAAGGTGACGATGTTCTCAGCGATCGCCTCGCTAATCCCCGAGACATAGCGCAGCAGCTCGCGCGAAGCCATATTGAGATCAACGCCGACGTAGTTAACACAGCTTTCGACCGTATCGTCGAGCTTTTGCTTCAGCCTTTTTTGATCGACATCGTGCTGGTACTGGCCGACCCCAATCGATTTGGGATCGAGCTTGACTAGCTCAGCGAGCGGATCTTGCAGGCGACGGCCAATGCTGATGGCCCCTCGCACCGTGATGTCGAGATCGGGAAATTCAGCGATCGCCACCTCACTGGCTGAATAAATTGACGCCCCCGATTCATTCACCATGACTTTCACCGGCACCTTGGCCGAGGAGCCCGCGATCGCCGCCATCACCGCCCCAACAAACTCATCCGTCTCTCGGCTCGCCGTCCCATTGCCAATAGCGATCAGCTCTATTTTGTGGGTATTGATCAGCCGCGTGAGGGTGCGAGCTGCCTCAGCCCGCCGCCCTGGGCCGGAATGGGGATAAATTGCTTCGTAGGCCAAAAATTGGCCCGTTTCGCTGATAGCCGCCACTTTGCAACCGGTGCGAAAGCCTGGATCAACGCCCAGCGTCGGCTTCATTCCAGCCGGTGCGGCTAGCATTAAGTGACGCAGGTTTTCAGCAAAGGTCTGGATAGATTCTTCGTCAGCCCAGGCTTTTTTCTCTGCCATCACCTCATTAATAAGGGCATTTTTCATCAGGCGGTTGAAGCCATCTTTGACCATCGCCGTGTAGAACTGCCGAAGACTTTTGTCCTTTGTGCGCAGCTGGCTACTGAGCAAATAGTCTAAAACCTCAGCCTCGTCGAAGGTCAGTGACAGTTTGAGAATGCCTTCTTTGTCGCCTCGCAGCAGGGCTAGCAGATTATGAGGGGCGATTTTGCTGACCGCAATTTGGTAGCTGCGGTACATCTCATACTTGGTGGTGCCTTCGGGATAAGCTTTCTTAATTTTTGAGGTGAGCTGGCCTCTGCGCATGAAGAGATTGCGCACGTATGCCCTGAGGGTCGCTTGCTCAGCCATCGTCTCAGCCAAGATATCGGCTGCGCCTTGAAGAGCTCCGTCTGTCGTCGCCACTTCTTCCGTGAGGTAGGAGCGGGCGATCGCCTGCAAATCAGCCCGGTTACCGTTAGTATTCAGCTTTGATATCTGTGCGGCCAGCGGTTCTAGCCCCTGCTCTCTGGCAATGGTGGCGCGGGTGCGGCGCTTGGGCTTGTAAGGTAAGTAGAGATCTTCCAGCTCAGTTTTACTCAAGCAGCGCTCGATTTTGGCTTGCAGCGCGGGGGTAAGGGCGTCTTGTTTGGCGATCGCCTCCAGCACCGTTTTTTTGCGAGCCGCCAGTTCGCTGAGATACTCAGATCGCTCAGCAATTTGCCGCAGCTGAATTTCATCTAGCTCCCCTGTACGCTCTTTGCGATAGCGGGCGATAAAAGGAACCGTTGCACCTTCCGCTAACAGAAGCAGAGCAGCGTCTACCTGCTGAACTGACACGGCGAGATCTTGAGCAATTAGCGCAGCGGTATTCATGCCATCATTCATGCCATCATTCATGCAGTCAATGCATAATAGTCGGGACTGGAACAGGACTGGATTTTATCACTCTAGACAAACAATCAGCTCAAAGAGGGATGAATCATCCTTAAGCATGATTTGCAGATTGCTGGATATTGTCTAGATACCCAGCACGAATGACAAACTTCTAATTCCCTAATCTGCTTAGGTTGTGAGCCAGAAAAGAGACTTTTTTGTATGGGTGTGTTTACATCTTCTCTCCAAATCTCTCTTCTATTCAGCGTTGTCCGAAATCTATCAAAGGGAAGATGCATTGCTCTATTCTTTGAATCGATTAGACAATTGGTAGCTGTGCGATCGCCCTTTTTCTATAGCCTTTTCTACAGATTCTGCTCAAGAAATATCGTCTATTATGAGAAGCGTTGCTCGAAGGTCTAAGCGTATAAGGTCTTAAGAGTACTGTTTAATAATTCTGAAAAATAATATTTGAAAAGCATTATAAGAGCCCCTTTAGGAAACTTTTTTAAGAACCTTCTTTTAGTAAGGCATATAGAAAACCGTTTAAGAAACTGTTACCTCACTAGAAAACGTTAGTCTGTAGCCGGTGCTTATGCTATTTCAGAGTATTTTTTCTATCGAAGCGTTTCCAGGCGTGTTGACTCAAGGCGTGCTGCCCTATCTAGGAATGCATATTCCCGATGGGTTCTTGAGCTTGCCGGTCAGCTTGCTGGGCTGGGCAGTGGCGATCGCGCTTATCGCCGTGTCCCTCCAGCGAGTGGAGTCAACCTATGGCGATCGCACGGTCTCTCTGATGGGCGTGTGCGCAGCCTTCATCTTTGCCGCGCAGATGATCCACTTTCCGGTTCCGGGCGGCACCTCAGGTCACTTGATGGGCGGTACTCTAGCCGGTGCCTTGCTCGGGCCTTGGGCCGGGTCTTTGGTGATGAGCGCGGTCTTCATTGTGCAAGCCGTGCTTTTCCAAGACGGCGGGCTGACCGTGCTGGGTCCCAACATTTTTGTGATGGGTCTGATTGGCACGTTTGGCGGCTACTATCTCTACCGGGCGATCCGCTTTTCACTAGGGCGCGACCACTGGTCGGCGACAGCGGCAGGCTTGGCGGTGGCTGCTTGGGTAAGTGTTGTCGGCGCGTCTGTTATCGTGGCCGTCATGCTGGCTGTTTCTGGCACGGTTCCGCTAGGCGTGGCGCTAGTTGCGATGGTTGTCTGGCACGCCCTAATTGGCGTTGGCGAAGCGTTAATTACCGTCGCGGCTGTTGGCCATGTCTGGCGCACCCGACCCGATTTACTGTTTGATCCCCCTCGCAGGCCGCAAAAGCAAGTTTCTCTCTAATGATTTTGATTGCGTTAGCTTGTTTAGAGAGAACCCGTCTAGAGCGTGCCTATTTAGAAGTGACTTAAGAACTAATCATCATGAGCAATCGTTTTTCTTCAAAGCAGTACAGAACCTTCTTTCTCAGCGGTCTGGGCATTGCCCTAGTGATTGCTGCCGTGGTTTCGCCATTCGCTAGCTCTAGTCCAGATGGACTGAATCGGGTAGCCGAAGACTTAGGCTTTGCCGATCAAGAGCCCGACACGCCGCTCGCACAGCAACTTCCTTTCGCAGAGGCTTTCGATGAGTATGCCCTTCGCGGCGTTCCTGAGCGCCTCGCTACACCGTTGGCAGGCGTGGTAGGTGTGCTAGCTACATTTGGTCTCGCCTGGACAGCTGGCAAGCTGCTGGTCCGCAAGTCTGCTGCGTCCGAAAATCCCCAGTCAAGAAACTAGGTCCAAAAAACTAGGTCCAAAAAACTGGGTCGAAGAATTAATTTGTTAACTCGTTAAATGGTACTTCTGCACATTGGGGCATTCCGATTTGATATCGATGGTCAAAAGTCAACATTCTGGCATTCGCTAGCGCCTCGTACTCGCGTTCTGGGTGCGGCCCTGATGGTGTTGGCGATCGCCTTTACGCCCAACGGTCACTGGTGGAGTTGGACGCTTTACGGCGCGGCATTAGGCGGGCTGATTGCCCTTAGCCACGTCACCTGGAGCGCGCTTTTAAAGCGGGTTGCCATTGAGTTCGCATTTGTGGGAACGGTCCTACTAGGTACGCTGTTTCACAGTGGCGGTGAGGTGCTCTGGCAGTGGGGCGGACTGCGCATTACTAGCATGGGTCTGACGGTGCTGGGCAGTGTCGCCTTTAAAGCGTCGCTGTGTCTGGTGACGCTCAATTTTCTGACGCTGACGACGTCTATTGCCGCGCTGCTTCAGGCGCTAGTGCAGCTGCGCGTGCCGCCCTTACTGGTCGCCATTCTGGCCTCTATGTCTCGCTACATAGAGGTTTTGATTGATGAGT
The DNA here is from genome assembly GCA_049680585.1 of Phormidesmis sp. Lineage (GTDB taxonomy): Bacteria > Cyanobacteriota > Cyanobacteriia > Phormidesmidales > Phormidesmidaceae > Phormidesmis. The sequence goes on along the minus strand of JBAUIB010000457.1, from coordinate 10,838 downwards.
TTGCGGCGATGCGACAGGCGTCTGCCTCGCGGAATTTGGGGGTGGCCTCAGGGCGACGTCAGCGATCAGTGATTGGCAGTATGTTTGGCGCTTTGTTCATTCGGACGTTTGAGCGGGGAGAGCGGGTTCATCAGGCGATGCTGGCACGAGGCTACACGGGCCTACCTGTGGCTAGAGGGATGCCCGCTGGCGGTCGGCGGGATCTGGTGGCGCTGAGTGCGATCGCCCTAGTCGCGCTGCTAGGACAAGCGATTTATCTGCCGATGTTGATGAATCGCTATTTCTAAGCCGCTACTTTCCAAGTCAATTCTGTTTCAATCGCTCTGCCTTGATCGCTTTGTTTAAGCTGCCTTGTCTGAAGAATTGCCTTTTTGTCACTACCTCTGAGTTTAGGACCCGCCTTAATGCATCACAATCCAATTTCGATTAGCGGATTAAGCCATGTTTACGGAGATGGCACGCAAGCGCTCAACAGCATTAATTTGGCTATTGAGGCCACAGAGCGAGTGGCCCTAATCGGCGCAAACGGCTCGGGCAAGTCAACCCTGCTGCGGCACCTAAACGGGATATTATCTGCTCAAACCGGCAGCATCAAAGTGGGCGAACGCGAGATCACCCCTGAGACTCTAAAGGACGTTCGCAATTTCGTCGGTCTAGTATTTCAAAACCCAGACGATCAGCTCTTTATGCCAACTGTTTGGGAAGACGTGGCATTTGGACCTTTAAACCAAGGCATTGTAGAACCAGAGCTAAGCGATCGCATCAAGCGAGCCATGAGCGCCGTCGGCCTGGAGTTTGCCCATTACGCCGATCGAATGGCCAGCAACCTGTCGGGCGGTGAAAAAAAGCGAGTGGCGATCGCGGGCGTCTTAGCAATGCAGCCCCAAGTACTGGTCCTAGATGAACCCTCCGCTCAGCTCGATCCGCATTCGCGCCGGCAGCTGATCGAATTGCTGCGCCGCCTGCCACTCACTCAGCTAATTGCGACTCATGATCTAGATATGGCACTCGATCTCTGTAGCACGACGGTGGTGCTCAGTCAGGGCAACGTCGTTTTCGCAGGCGCGACTGAAAAGGTGCTGAGCGATCCTGAATTTCTGCATCGGCATTCGCTAGAGCTGCCGCTGTGCTGCAGCCGCCCTTACTGTCAGCTAGACCATGCGCCAGCTTTACCGCGCCCTCAGCGGATGGAGGTTGCTAGCGGATCTATAAACGCTGTCGGTTAGCGATTAACGCTTACTAGCGTAAAGCCGCCAACGCGATCACTAAGAAATATTACGGAAATCACGCCCCCTATCAGGATCACCCTTCCTAAGCACGCTTGTTACGATATGTCATAAGAAACACATACCGTGACCCACAAGCAAGATGGGGAAGATCTATGCCCATTAAAGACAAGACGCCGCCGCAGCGCAGGACGGCAAACTGGATATTTTTAGCGATCAGCGCGGTGCTGCTGATCAGCACTTTTCTGCCAGCCTCCTTTGGCCAGACGGCTGAGCGAGTGCCCTACAGCACTTTTATGACTCAGGTAGAAAATCACCAGGTCGCCAATGCAAAGGTTGGCGAAAAGCAAATCCAATATCAGTTAGAAGAAGGCGGCGCCGTTTATGAAACAACGCCTCTCTTTGACTTGAACCTGCCCACCGTTCTACAAGAAAACGGAGTGGAATTCTCAGCGCCCCCCCCTTCGGGCTCGGCGTGGTTTGGCAGCTTGCTGAGCTGGGTGATCCCGCCGCTGATTTTTGTGGCGGTGTGGCGACTTTTCCTCGCTCGCGGACAAGGGGGCCAGGGCGGCGTATTCTCCATTGGTAAAAGCCGCGCCAAAATCTATGTAGAAGATGACGATACCAAAATCAAGTTCACCGACGTCGCAGGTGTCGATGAGGCTAAAACTGAGCTAGTTGAAATTGTTGACTTTTTAGAGAACTCCAAGCGCTTTACCGACTTAGGCGCGCGCATTCCGAAAGGGGTGCTGCTCGTCGGCCCGCCAGGAACAGGGAAAACGCTGCTGGCAAAGGCTGTTGCCGGAGAAGCAGGCGTGCCGTTCTTCAGCATCTCAGGCTCTGAATTTATTGAGATGTTTGTCGGTGTGGGCTCTTCGCGGGTGCGCGATCTGTTCGAGCAGGCGAAAAAGCAAGCGCCCTGCATCATCTTTATCGATGAGCTAGACGCGATTGGTAAGTCGCGCTCGTCAGGTGGATTTTATGGCGGTAATGATGAGCGTGAGCAAACGCTGAATCAACTGCTCGCTGAAATGGATGGCTTCAATGCGGGCGAATCAACCATCATCGTGCTGGCTGCGACGAACCGACCCGAAACGCTTGATCCAGCACTGCTACGTCCGGGGCGTTTTGACCGGCAGGTGCTAGTAGATCGCCCAGATCTAAAAGGGCGCGATGCGATTTTGAATATTCACGCTAAAGAAGTGAAGCTGTCAGATGGGGTGGATTTGAAGGCGATCGCGACTCGCACCCCCGGTTTTGCGGGCGCGGATTTGGCCAACTTGGTCAACGAAGCCGCTTTACTAGCAGCCCGCAACCACCGTGAAGCCGTAGAGCAGCAGGACTTCGCTGAAGCGATTGAGCGGGTGGTCGCTGGCCTCGAAAAGCGCAGCCGCGTGCTCAATGACAAGGAAAAGGAAATTGTGGCCTATCACGAAGTGGGCCATGCCCTCGTCGGCGCGGCGATGCCCGGATCAGATCAAGTCGAGAAGATTTCGATTGTGCCGCGAGGTATGGCAGCGCTGGGCTACACCTTGCAGCTACCGACTGAAGATCGCTTTTTGCGTGACGAAGCTGAGCTGCGAGGGCAAATTGCCACAATGCTGGGCGGTCGTTCAGCCGAAGAAGTGGTCTTTGGCTCGATTACGACTGGCGCGGCCAATGACTTGCAAAGGGCCACCGATGTCGCTGAGCAAATGGTCACCAGCTACGGTATGAGCGACGTGCTCGGACCACTCGCCTATGATCGCAATAAGCAAAATAACTTCTTAGACAATGGCATGGCCCCCAACGTTCGTAGGATGGTGAGTGACGACACGGCCAAAGCAATTGACACAGAAGTTAAGAGCATTGTGGAATCAGCTCACCAGCGGGCATTGTCGATCTTGCAAAATAACCGCGAGCTGCTGGAAGAAATCTCTCAGCTCTTGCTGAGTGAAGAGGTGATTGAAGGCGACAATCTGCGGGGGATGCTAGCTAAAGTGCAGCTAGCGGGCGTGGATAGCGCTGAAGAGAAAGATCACCTGAACTCAGCCGATGCGTCTGTCGAACAGGCCCGTGGGCAAACCGTAGAAGTATAGAAAATCTAGCGACAAGGAACGCGCACCAAGCTTCTACATGACTAAGTTTGCAGACGTAAGTTTGCAGACTTAGTCTGACGTATCTCACCGGTAGCATGACTGTCTCGCTGATTGGTTAGTCATTTTGCGATAAGGATAAGAACTGTCCTATGATCTAAGCGAAATAAGGAGAGTGTTGCTTAACCAACCGTTTTCAAACTGACAGTTGCTTGGTCTATTAACTGCCTATCTTCTGAACTGCCCTGTGCCCTATGCCCGCTAAAAGAGCAAAACCACCGACTCGTCAGGACGCACTCCGCTTAAATTCATACAAAGCCATTAAACATAACCGCCGAAGAGGTCTGCTACCTGTGCTTTTTAAGCTGATGATGTGGGGCACGCTGTTAGCGGTGGCCGCTTTCTTTGTGGGTTCTGCCTATCTACGCTATCAGCGGCAGCAGCTCGATCCGTCGGTCGCTTTGGTATTGGGCGGCTCGCCTGAGCGCGAACAGTTTGCCGCTCAGTTTGCTAAGGAGCACCCAACTGTCAGAATTTGGGTATCGTCAGGTAGCAATCCAGAATATGCTCAGTGGGTTTTTGACGAAGCTCAAGTGCCGGATGAGCAGTGGGCGCTAGACTATGAGGCGGTCGATACGGTCACTAATTTCACGACGCTGGTCGATAAGCTCGAATCTAGAGAGATTAGCGAGGTTTACCTGATTACCTCTGACTATCACATGCGCCGGGCGAGCCTAGTGGCACAAATTGTCTTAGGCAGTCGCGGGATCGCTTTCAAGCCGGTAGCTGTTCCGACTGGGGAAGTGCCCGAAAGGCCGGAGACATTGCTGAGAGAAGTGCGGGATGGGGCGCGATCGCTCCTCTGGGTCGTCACTGGCAAAACGGGATCAGAATGGATAGCGACGCCAGCCCGCAAAACCTAACGATGGTTGCCTTTAAATTGCTGTTTCTCAATTCAAAACTATGACATCAGCGACCCAAAATTCTTCCTATACCGATTCTCAAATTCAGGTGTGGCTGCGCAGCCTGCTGACGGTTGCCTGGGCTGACGGTCAGTTTGATGAGGCCGAGAAATCGGTGATCCACGAGATGGTGGAATCTGAATTTGCGCCGAATGTAGATTTTGGTACGCTGGAGCCGATTGAACCGGCTGCGCTTGCCGACCTCCAGCTCAGCGATGAGGAAGCCCAGAACTTTTTGCGGATGGCGGTGATGGTGGCGATCGCCGACGGTGTCTTTTCAGAGCCTGAATATGCGCAGATTACGGCCTTTGCCGAAGCCTTAGCGCTTGAACCTGCCGCCCGTGATTCTCTACAGTCGATGCTCGCCGAACTAAAGCTGTCGGCAGATGTCAGCGCTGATGCTGACTCGGGTGTTGAATCTAGTCGTAAGCCCGCTAGTGACGAGCCCACTTCATCTGTTGATGGCACAACAGCCAGTCCACTCCGCCCGCCGACAAAAAAGCCCCGTCTCGATCCGCTTAAACCCACCCGACAATGGCTCGATCAGCTCAGTGTAGATGATCCGCGCTTAGCGAGGTTCGTCTGTAGGCTGGTGCCCGCCCAATGTCCGTTTGAGCGGGACGTGACGCTGTTTGGCCATAAAGTGGTCCATATCCCGCCTATGTGCAAGATCAATCCGCTGTACGAACAGCTCGTGGGCTTGCGGTTTCGGGCGCTGTCGTATCTGGCAGATGAGCGTGGCGAAGATGTGACGCCTTATATATAGATAGCTATGGACATACTGACAGCCGATGTCCTAGTGGTCGGGGGTGGTACAGGCGGCGTCGCGGCTGCGATTCAGGCGGCTAGACGAGGGGCCAGTGTCGTCTTGGTCTCTGAGCTGCCGTGGCTGGGCGGAATGCTGACGGCAGCAGGGGTGTGTGCCCCTGATGGGAACGAGCTAGCCGCGTTTCAAACCGGACTGTGGGGAGCTTTTTTGCAGGCTCTGCGATCGCGACATCCGGCTGGCTTGGACAATGGCTGGGTAAGCTTTTTTACCTATGATCCGGCGGTGGGCGCGCAGATATTCGCCGACTGGGTGGCAGCATTGCCAAATCTGAAATGGATAGTGGGGGAGCGATCGCGCGAAGTCTTGCGGGCCTCCCCTGCGCACGGCAGCGACTGCATTATCGGTGTCCGCTTCGAGCAGATCACCGTACAGGCTACGATCACCATAGATGCTACGGAGCTAGGCGATTTGCTAGCCCTAGCTGAGGTGCCCTACCGCTGGGGCTGGGAAACTAAGGCCGAGTGGAATGAGCCTAGTGCGCCTGTTTCTCTGAGTGACCCAACCGATCCGCTCTATGCCATTACCCAGTGCTATCCGGTGCAGTCGCCCACCTGGGTAGTGATTGTGGAAGACTACGGCGAGGCTAAAGCGCCCGTGATCGAAGCGCCGCCCAACGCCTCGCCAGATAGCTGCTTCGAAGGCGCTTGGGCCAACTACGGCGATGCCGACACCCCTGCTGGCCAGATGTGCCTGAACTATGGCCGCCTGCCTGACAATCGCTTCATGATCAACTGGCCTCATCGCGGCAATGACTATGGCGTTGGGCTGCAGCGCCTGATCGAGTCGGACGCGGCAAGGGCGCAGTATGGCCGCGAGGCCCGGTGGCATAGTCAGTCCTTTGCTCGCTACCTTCAGCGCCGTGTCGGGAAGCGCTATGGCCTCGCCTACGAACTATTTCCGCAGACCAAAAGCTCACCGGGCGGTGCGTTTGCGCTCATGCCTTACTACCGCGAAAGTCGTCGGTTAGTTGGGCTATCGACAGTGAGCGAAGGTGATATTTTGCCGATAGCAGGCGCACAAGTGGCGGCGCTGCCCGTGAACGCCGATGGAGATATGAGCGCGATCGCCTTTGGCAACTACCCCAACGATCATCACTATCCCGGCTTTGAAATGCCGCTAGCGCCTAAAGCCATTCGCTGGGGCGGACGCTGGACAGGGACCCCTTTCACCATTCCCTACGAAGCCCTCGTCCCGAAAGCAGTAGACGGCCTACTGGTGTGTGAAAAAAACATTTCAGTCTCGCATATCGCCAATGGCGCGACCCGCTTACAGCCTGTTGTATTAGGCATTGGTCAAGCTGCCGGGATGGCCGCGGCGCTGTGCATTGAGCAGGGCTGCTGGCCCAGAGACTTGGCTGAAAATGGTCGGGTGCGATCGCTGCAAACCGCCCTCATCAGCGACCCGAGCGCGCCCGCTGCGATCATCCCATTATTCAACGTCGATCCCCATCACCCTCAGTGGCAATCCATTCAGCAGCACTACCTCACCCATCCCGAAAGCTACCCTCTCAACGGCTATCACGCCTTCTCCAATCGCGACGACGCCAATCTCCCTGCGGCTAACCCCAACCCAACCCACGCCGACTCCCACACGCTCCAACTCTCCATTCAAGGCGAGTTTCTCCATAAAGCAAAAGGTCAATATGAGCTCTTTCAAACAACTTCAAACGAGCTCCCTAATCGCCTCACCTTAGTAACCGTTCGATCAGAGGTTGCAGCACTGTTTCTAAAGATGCCAAGTCATCAACAAGTCCACCTTTTAGGTAGGTGGAACGCCGCCGGAAAATGGCTCATTTGTGAGCAAATTCAGTCCCTATGACCCCTGGTCAAGTCTTCATATATATCGTCCTGACTTTATAGAGAGTCAACGTAACAATGAATAACGACTTGGAAATCATCTAGCAATCATGCTGACTTCTTATCACTATTTACTTAGCGGCATTGCTGCCGTCTCCTGTGCAACCACTGCGCTTTCGCAAAGCGTAGTCTCTTCGCAGAACTGGTCATTTACGCCTGCTGACCCCGCCCCTACTGAGGTTGTGGATGTTTCTTATGAGGAAGAAACGAACCCAGAGGCCCTCCATCAACAGACAACCCATAGCGAAGAGCAAGAAAAGGGACCTCTCGCACATCGCGGCAGTGGCCGGGTTCGCCCTCAAGTCCTTTGACTTGCCTATGCTAGGAGCATGCTTGTAATGCAACAACTGAGAGCGGTTTTTGTGCCCCCACATTCGTATAGCGGTGTAGAATATCTATTGAGATTAAGTCTCTTTAAGGTTCCCTGTATACTGAAGTAGCCAGGCACTGCTCGCCAAATCTAACTATCTCAGGGCTGTTTCCCGCCATTTATTTCCTGTGCATTCTATATATTAAGCATTTCCGCTTGATCGCGCTTTGATGACCAGCAATACCGACTTAGTCAAAAAACTAGAACCCAGTGCTATTGATGAGATCATGATGTATTTGGCCTTTAGTGCCATGTGCACAGGCGGTCATCGGCATGGCGCTTTTTTAGACGCGGCTGCGACAGCCGCCAAATGTGCGATCTACACGACCTATGTAGAGCAAAATAAAAACTTGCGCATGACGGGGCATCTGCACCACATTGAGCCCAAGCGAGTGAAGGCGATTGTCGAGGAAATGCAGGCCGCACTGACCGAAGGCAAACTGCTCAAAATGCTCGGTTCTCAGGAGCCTGGCTACTTAATTCAGCTACCGTATGTCTGGATGCAACAGTATCCTTGGAAACCCGGTGAGTTTCGCGTGCCGGGGACTCATCTGCGCTCTGAAGAAAAGCGCCAGGTAGAGGTGAAGCTAAAAGCCGCTGATCTCCCTGATACCCTGCCCGATGCGCAGCTCCTTACAGGCTTCCAATTCATGGAGCTAGTCGATTTTCTACATGCGCGCTCTCAGGAAAATCTCCCTGAAGATCGGCGGATGGCCTTGAGCGATGCGCTGGCCGAACATATCCGGCGGCGTTTAATTTATGCCGGGACCGTTGCTCGGATTGATTCGCCGATTGGCGGCATGCCCTTCTATGCGCTTACGCGAGCATCGTACTCTCCTGTCGGTGAAGAGGAAAGAACCTTCACCATGATGGATGATACGGCCCGCTATTTTCGCCTGATGCGGGAGTGGGCTAACTCTCACAAAGGCACCCGCCGAATCTTAGAAGAACTCAACATTCCAGAAGATAGGCGAGAAACGGCCTTCGACGAACTCGATCAGCTGATCAGCACATGGGCAAACAAGTATCACAATGAGGGCGGTCAGCCAACGGTGATTCAGATGGCGATGGGAGATAGCGACTCTCCTCAGTAGTCGTTTTTGGCTAACGATAAATCCCTAGTGAGCCTCAATGACTCGCTAGGGATTTGCTTTATTAAGCGGAGGTATCCGCACGTTGACTAACGCTATAGACAAACAACGGCTATAGCGCTAGCGCCTGAAGCTGGCAACTTTAGCATTTTGAAAGGTGGGCAGTTTCACAGCGGCCAAAGATCCTACTTTTTTCTGAGGGCGTAAAGGCTTGACTAGCGGTGACACAGCAGAGCCGACAGCGGTTTCGACTGCTAAGGAGGTGTCTTCTGCTGGCGCTTTTGAGGAATGACTTTCTGAGGGATGATGAGGCGAGGCAGCTGTTGGAGAAGCTGCTGTCACCACAGATGGAGAAATTACTGCCGCGCTTTCGGACGGCTTGGCTTCAGACGACTGAGCCTTAGACGGCTGCACTTCAGACGGCTGAGCTTTAGAGGGTTCAAGAGATGCAAAAGATGGTTCAGAAGCCGATTTGGAAGGTGATTTTTGCCAAGGGGAAGGCTCTGTGAATCCGCTTGCAGATTCATTGGCGGTAGGTGTTTGGCCAGTCGCCACTGCAAATGAGCGGGCGATCTTGGGTGCGAGTTCGCCTATTTTCTCTTTGGCAACATCCGTAATCGTCTGTTTTTTATTACGAGTCGCCTTCACTGCTTTGGCTTCAGCTTGCCAGTTTAATTGAGGGGTTGCTGGTGAGGACGCCGCTGGTGAGGGGGCTAGTTCGACGGGACGAGGCTTTTCGCCCTCGGGTTCACCGCTAATAACCCGTTCGAGATCTTGCCAGAGCCTGTCTTCAGCGTCTGGTTCGGCCACGGGTGCGCTGTTGGTCACGTCGGTAGCGCGCAACGGCTCACTGGAGCGCTCCGGCTCATACGATGGTTTCTCACTGGCAGGCTTACTGGCATTGCGGATGAGCGTTTCTAAGTGGGGGTCGATTCCTTGAAACGAGGAGGCACCCGCTGCCCAGGGCATAATACGCTGTGCTTTGGGCATGGTGACGGCAACGCTGTCGAGCGTATTATCAAAGGCCGCTGTATTTTGAGAGAGAGCTGTCTGAGCGATGGCCGTCTGAGCATAGCCAGCGGCTGTGACGGCCTGATTTGGGCGGGTACTGACCGTCAACGATTTTTCCAGCGCAGCTTTGAATTGCAGGGTATAGCGCTGCTGACGCTGAAGCCGAGATTTCAAATCTCGATTGGTGTTTTCAGCGTTGACTCGGGCTTTGGCTGCTTCAGCGTGCTGCTGTGCCATCAGGGCGCATTCGTGCTCTAGCTGGGTCACTCGCTCTTGGCTATTGACAAATTCTGTTTGAAGATTTTCGGTGACTAGCCGCTGACGAGCGATCGCCTTCTCTAAGGTTTCGATCTCGCTCACTAACTTACCCACCTGCTGCTGCGCCGTTTGAGAGACCTGGTGGGCCGCTGCCTGCTCGGCAGACATCTGCTGAGCTGTCTTGGCTCGGAGAGCTTCAGCGCTGGCGACTTCGCGCTCTATCGTTGCGTAAGCTTGCTCTAGGTCGTTTTCTAGCTGGGCAACTCGCGTGAGCAGGGCGTCGTTGCACTCGTTGAGATCGTGAATCAGCGCCAGCAGTTCTCGTTCACGCTTGTCGCTGATAGAGGGAGCCGCTTCGGTAGAGGGAGCCGTTTTGGCGGGTGAACCCTCTGGGCTGACGGGCAGTGTGCCGGGTAATGTGACCGGTTCCCATGCCTCTTCTACTGTGCCGTTGAGTTCGAGGGGGATTTGCTCGGCGGTGCGATCGCCTGACGAGCCATCCTCTACCGACTGATTGTCTGGTAAACAATCCGGACTATCTTCAGTGTGGCCTTCAGTATTGTCTAAGCTGCTCTGAGAAGGGATAGCTGAAGCCTCGGACGAATTTTTAGGGGACTGATTTTCGCTCATATCTAATAGGTCACAGACAATAGACTAGATCGCAGACAAGGATCGAACAAAACGGGGCGGGCAGAAATGACACCTAAAGTAGTAGCACAGAAATCCCAATAACAATAGGGCTGAACAAGAAACATCAACAAAATTCCGTACAAATCACGAGCTACCTGTCTTTGTAGACAGCACTGCGTCTGGGTATTTGTTACAGGCTCGTAATGTTCTAGTCGATTTTAGAGAAGCGCCTCGGCTAACAGATCTTTGTGCATGAAGGCCCGATCAATTTGGGACTGAATTTGATCGGGGGTGAGGGTTTGGTGATTGGCGTAAACCTCTAGCCAGGTTTTGCAAAGGGTTTGGCTGTCGGTGGGCCAAGGGGCTAGGGACGCGGGCGATGCGCTATTTGTCTGACGCTCAGGAGAAGACAAATCAGAGGAAGACAAGTCCCATCCAGGTAGGGACAAATCGCTCGCTAATGCCTCCACTTTAGGATCGTAGCTAATCGCAAAGCTCTGACAGCCTTCTGCGGCGGACATCACTAAGGC
>JBAUIB010000456.1:0-5457 GCA_049680585.1 Phormidesmis sp. | reverse complement strand
TTCTACAGGTGAGAGAGTCGGTGCTAACTGGGGAGGCTACAGCCGTAGAAAAACAGGCTCAGACAACCCTGAGTGAAGATATCTCTTTAGCAGATCGCCAGAACTTAGTTTTCCAGGGTACAGAAATTGTTCATGGGCGCGGCAAAATGCTGGTGACCTGCACGGGCATGGAGACTGAGCTTGGCCGCATCGCCACCATGATTCAATCGGTATCGGTGCTGGCAACGCCCTTGCAACAGCGGCTCCGTCAGCTAGGCAACACGCTGGTCATTGGCTCACTGACACTGGTGACACTGGTCGTCGTGGGCGGCACTGTGGCGATGGGCTGGTCCGCCTTTGAAGAGCTGCTGACGGTGTCGCTGAGTATGGCCGTAGCGGTGGTACCAGAGGGTTTACCGGCGGTGATTACGGTAACTCTGGCGCTGGGCACGCAACGAATGGTGCGGCGTCAGGCACTGATCCGGCGGCTGCCAGCGGTAGAAACCCTCGGATCGGTCACGACCATTTGTTCAGATAAAACAGGGACGCTGACGCAGAACAAAATGGTGGCGCAGTCGGTTCATATCGCAGCGGGACTGCCGTTTGAGCGAGATGTGCGAGTCAGTGGTGAAGGCTATGCACCCGAAGGAGACTTTCGGCTGGGTGAAAAGGTGATTTCACCGTTAGAAAAGCCAACGTTGTCTTTGCTATTGCTCTGCTGCGCGCTGTGTAACGATGCTGCTCTGCAAACGCAAAAAGGTGAGAACGGGCAAAGCCAGTGGGTGATTATGGGCGATCCGACCGAAGGCGCGCTGGTGACGCTGGCGGCGAAAGCGGGGTTGGAGAAAGCTACGCTTGACTATGAGTTTCCCCGACAGCAAGAGTTTCCTTTTTCTTCCGAACGCAAGCGCATGAGCGTGGTGGTGAAGGTCCCTCAGAGCAATCGGCTGGGTATAAAGGCGCACTATGCTGTGTTTTCTAAAGGGTCGGCAGAGTTGTTGTTAGCACGTTGTGATCGCCTGGGAAAAGGTCAAAAAAGACTTACCAAAGCAGACGAAGAAGAAATTTTGAAAGAGGTTGAAGCACTTTCTGCCGCCGGGAAGCGAGTGCTGGGCCTCGCCTATCGGCCCTTGGAAAAAGCGGAGATGGGCGGGCAAACTTCTGAGATAACTGAGGCGATCGCTGAACAAAATCTCATTTGGCTGGGACTTGTGGCGATGGTCGATGCGCCCAGACCAGAGGTCCGCGACGCCGTCAAACGCTGCCAGCAAGCCGGCATTCGTCCGGTGATGATTACGGGCGATCATCCGCTCACGGCCAGGACGCTAGCGATAGAGTTAGGGATAATGACGGAAAATGCAGACGGCCCTGCAGCCAAAGCGTTTAGTGGCCCCGAAATAGAGGCGATGAGCCAGGCGGAGCTAGAAGCAACTGTCACCGCTGCAAGCGTGTACGCGCGGGTATCACCAGAGCACAAGCTGCGAATTGTGCAGGCATTGCAGGCTCAGCAGCAGGTGGTCGCGATGACTGGCGATGGGGTGAACGATGCCCCGGCACTGAAGCAGGCAGACATTGGCGTAGCGATGGGCATTACCGGCACCGATGTCAGCAAAGCGGCCAGCGACATGGTGCTGCTAGACGACAACTTTGCTTCGATTGTGGCGGCTGCAGAAGAAGGGCGAGTGGTGTACAGCAACATTCGCCGCTTCGTGAAGTACATTCTCGGATCTAACATTGGAGAGGTGATTACGATTGCCCTCTCGCCTTTGCTGCTGCCGATTGTGGCCGTGCCGCTGACGCCGCTGCAAATCCTCTGGATGAATTTGGTCACTGATGGATTTCCGGCGTTGGCACTCGCGATGGAGCCGCCGGAGCCTAATATGATGAACCGGCCCCCGAATGACCCGAAAGAGAGTATTTTTGCACGGGGGCTAGGCTGGTATATGGTGCGAGTGGGAATTGTGTTTGCAATATTAGCGATCGCACTCATGCTGTGGTCATACGACTATGCGCAGACCAGCGGCAACCCGGATCGTTGGAAAACGATGGTCTTTACCATGCTGTGTCTATCGCAAATGGGACATGCGATCGCTGTACGCTCCGACCGTCGCTTAGCCGCAGAAATGTCACAGTTTTCTAATCCCTATGTGCTGCTAGCGGTCGTAGCGACCACAATATTGCAGATGCTGCTGATTTATGTGCCGCCGCTGCGCGACTTTTTTGGCACCCATTATCTATCCATAAAAGAGCTGTTGGTATGCGTCGGCTTTAGCAGCTTGCTCTTTGTCTGGGTCGAGCTAGAAAAACTGTTTATCCGCACTATACGTTCATAGAAGCATTCACAGAAACGCTCATAAAAAGGTCTTTGTCTAGTGCTGCTGATAAAGCCTCGCAAATATCTGAAAACAGAGGTCGCGCCAACGGTTTAGCCTGCATACACATCTGTTGTAATTGTCGAAAATATGACATCATCACCGCTTCAGCCGGATCGCCCTGTTTGATATAGCAGTGACCTAGCAAATCTTCCAGCAGACAGCCAAAGGCTCTCACTTCTAGTCGCTCTAGTGGCTGCTCCAATGCTTGGGCTGTGGTTGCCTCAGCTGGATCGTAAAACGACGCGGCCCCAAAGTCTCCTAATATACTGTCTCCGCTGGGCGCAACTAAAATATTATGCGCGTAGAGATCGCCATGCATAATGCCCCTAGCATGAAGATGAGCCGCCGCCGAGGCAATGCCTCGCGCGATCTGTAAAACGGTCGCTAGCGTAAACTGCGTCTCGGGGGGATAGGTATCTCTAGTGCAGCTCTCCAGGCTAGGGGGCCGGCCTAAGTTTGTGTAGTCGGGTGAAATGAAGGAAAAAACAAGACCAGGGCGATCGCTCAACTGACCTAGCACCGTTACCAAATTAGGGTGGTGACCTGCCGCGATACAGGCTTGCATCTCGTCTAGCGGTGAGCCGTCGCTAGTAATCTCGCCTTTGAACAGCTTAACGGCGACATCTGTTGGCTTTTCAGTGCGGGTGTTCTCAGGTGTCGCGTCAGCCGTTTCGGTCGCTGTTTTGGTCGCTGTCCACAGCCCCTTGTAAATGATGCCAGAGGCCCCTTGTCCGAGTAACGGGCCTATCTCCAAATCGGCGTCTGGGATTGTCGGGAGCGATCGCGCCCTTTCTCTCTTCTCCACGCTAGCGATCATCTCACAGCAAGGATTGCCAGCATAAGCCAGCCAGGACAATTTTGGCAGCGAAAACAACCAGTCAGGCAGCGTCTGAAGCTTATTTGCGGAGAGACGAATCAATTCTAAGTTTTGACAAGCCGCCATTTCATCTGGCAAAACCGTCAGCTGATTGCCCGCTAGCATGAGCTTTTGCAGCTTGCTGAGCCGACCGATATCAGCAGGCAGTGATCGAATCTGATTATTCGTAAGAATCAGCCAGCGAACGACAGGTGACAGCGTGTCATCGCCAATCGCCCTGAGGTTGTTCCCCTTAAAACTGAGCATCGACAGCGCCGGACACTCAGCAAGTACGCTCGGAAATACCTCAAACTTATTGCTGTTAAGAAAGACAATCTTGAGTTTTTTAAGCTGGGCAAATGCTTTGGGCAGGGTGCTGAAATGATTGTTCGATAAATCTAAAATTTCTAGTGAGTCAGCCAGCTCCAAAATTTCTAGTGGAAACTCGCTCAGCCCATCAGATAGCTTCAGCTCCCGACTGCCAGCGAGCTGACCTGATTTCAATGCAGATAGAGTGTCCATGTCTTGAGGGGTTGATTACAGCGGCTGATCGACGATTTCTTGAACGATCACGCATGTTCCTCCCTGCTCAAGCAAAATCGTATCCTGGGCTATCTTGATATCCTCACCATATAGAGCCATCCACCGTCTGAGCTGATTGGCTGCAGGCGCATAGTAAGTCGAGCTTTTGGAAATGCCGCAGAACTCTCTCAACATCGGCAACCAATGGCCGCTCTCGCCTCTGGCCACCCCTCTGTCAAATAAGTCTTTGTTTTTGACATATAAAGCACTGTCTTCTGAAGCACCATTTGCTGAAACACTGGCCTCTGAAACATCCGCTTCTGATGTGCCTGCTTCTGAAACGCCGACAGCCGCAGGTTGGGCGCCCTCTGAGGTCGTAGCGGCCACTGGCGGTTTGGACGGTTTGAAGACAGCGAATCCAGCTGCGGCTAAGACCCCCACGGCAAAGACCAAAGCGGCTGTTTTGACATACGCAAAATTACTAGACATAAAAGGGGGGGCCAGCTTTCTAGACTCTGGCTTGCTGCGAATAATGGTTACTGGCCGAGTAATGCCCGGTAGCTGCGCCTCAATCCATTTCAAATCGAAAATGCTTGCATAGAGAGCGTTGGTCACTTTCAGCTTGTCGCCTACTAGGGTGACTAACCCAGAGCGCAGCAGAAACGTCTGCTCAGGGTCACCTTTGAGAAAGATCGCCCCTCCTTGCAAAATCCGCATATACGCAATCAAAAGAGAGTCTCTCTCCCCATACGCCAGCAAGGCTTCTCGAATACTGCGAATATGGTCCGCTGCAGGGGTACTTTCCCAATCTTTCACTATTTTCTGCCGAGCGATTCTATCGACCAAGGCGGCTTCTTTACCTTCGGTTAATTTAGATGAATACTTGACGATGTAGGTGCACAGAACTTCTGTTATCAAAGGCTGTCCGCCTGCCCATTTATTGATCTTGTCAAGCATCTGAGATACCACGGCGGCATCACTCACTTTTGAGGAAATATCTTTCATAAAGTCAGCCAGAATAGCTGACACTTGAATTCGACTTTTCTCTAAGTTCATGTTTTTTAGCTTCTAACACAAGCTATTAGTAGAAACCTATCGTGTTCATCTACGCACCCGAATGACATGTTGCCTGAGCTAAAACCATCTGAAGTTGATACTGTCTTAGTTAACATGAGCCTAAGTGAGATTGCCTGAGTGAGATTGCTTAAGTTGAATGGTCTAGGTCTTTTGATACATCAACCTAAGTGATCACAGGCTCTGCGATTCTTTAACGACACAAATCTTTTTTCCTGAGCTGTGTGTGACTAGCCTCCGTTATTGGTACTTTGAACCTCCCTAGCTCGACAATCTAAAGACAAAGATTAGGCTTTACAGAGTTCAGCAAGCGTGACCATTTGTCCGGAAGATTTGTCAGTATTGTCGCTTATATATGAGTCTCTTGTGTAAAGTAACGAATAAGTATCCTCCCTATAATGACTGCAAAGTTTAATAAGCTTTGGCATGAGGTAAAGATGCTCAGTGATATTGCTTAAAAGCATGTATTTTTTGCTACGCAAAAACGCTTTTCCACACTGCGAATTAGGCAGCTAAACTATTTTGTTGCTCATCTGCTTCTCAGGTCATAGGTGGTATGAGGCGAGATGAGCTAGTTTGGAGGGGTGTTGCTATTTGCGATCGCTTCCGATGTGTGCCCGTTTTACGCTTGATGTCAAAATGCAGCAGCTA
>JBAUIB010000455.1:0-2949 GCA_049680585.1 Phormidesmis sp. | reverse complement strand
GACGTTCCTGCCATGAGCAATTTACCTCTGAGTTGTACAATCATTGTCGATTGCATTAACGCACCATCAGACTATCACCATGATCTCAAGCAATGATTTTCGCACAGGCACCAGCATTGAGCTAGATGGCTCTGTGTGGCGCGTCGTTGAGTTTTTGCACGTCAAGCCGGGGAAGGGGTCTGCTTTTGTCCGCACCAAGTTAAAAAACGTGCAGACGGGCAGCACCGTCGATAAAACCTTCCGGGCTGGGGAAACGATGCCTCAGGCCGTGCTCGAAAAAAATACGATGCAGCATACCTATAAAGAAGGCGATCAGTATGTCTTTATGGATATGGAAACCTACGAGGAAACCCGCCTGAGCGAAGAGCAAATCGGGGATCGGGTGAAATATCTCAGAGAGGAAATGGAAGTCACTGTACTGATGTGGAATGACAATGTTTTAGAAGTGGAGCTGCCTAACTCAGTTAGCCTAGAGGTCACCCAAACCGATCCGGGTGTGAAGGGCGATACGGCCACTGGCGGGACAAAACCTGCCATCGTTGAAACGGGTGCTCAAGTCATGGTGCCGCTATTTATTTCCCAAGGTGAGAAAATAAAAATCGATACCCGCAATGATAGCTACTTGGGTCGCGAAAATTGAGATGCGACTGAGCTTTGATCGGTTGTATTAGCTCAGCTGAGGAAAGCCCTTTTTTACCTGCTTTAAGATATGGAGTTTTTATAAGTGAATCTTGGTTTCAATGAACTCCGCGAGTTAGTGGCTGCGCTCAACCAGACTGACATCGCTGAACTAACGCTCAAAAACGCTGACTTCGAGCTCACGCTGCGAAAGCCCTCTGCGCTTCAGCCACCTAATGTTGTGATGAGTCCTGCGCCTGCTCAGGCGACTCTACCGGCGGCTAGTCCAGTCCCGGCATCGCCTCAAGTGTCAGCAGACTCAGGGCCTGCGGCCCAGACGTCACCTGAAACGCCTAAGCCTAAGGTCGATCTCTCTCTGGTGGAAATTACCTCGCCGATGGTTGGCACGTTTTACAGTTCGCCTGCGCCGGATGAAGAAGCCTTTGTGGAAGCGGGCGATCGCATTCAAACCGGCCAAACCGTTTGCATAATCGAAGCCATGAAGCTGATGAATGAAATAGAGGCCGAAGTCTCCGGTGAAGTGGTCGCTGTTCTGGTCGAAAACGCCGAGCCGGTAGAGTTTGGCCAACCTTTGATGCGAGTGCGCCCTACCAAGTAAGCCGCTCACCTTTTGAAACCAGCCGGATCTAAGGTAGAAAGGCTGAGCTTTTATCGGATAATCTTTAGGAACTAATTATTAGGATTTGCTATCTTGTAGAGGCATTTGTGCTAAGCAGCAAGGAACGTCCTATTTCACGTCGGGCTGATAATCAGTAGCCTCCCGGTTGACAAGAGACCGGCTGTAGCCCAACGCTAGCAATGTCCCTTCCAAGCGTAAACGGTGACGGACGTCGCTGTTAGCACAGCAGATTGTACTTAGGAGGAAATTATGACAGAAGGCATGATGAAGAACAGCGCCCGTCTAGAGCACACTCCCAACGCTCGATCTGCCAACTACCCTTCTTCAACGCCTAGCCGACTGTATCACCGCTTAGAAGAAGCCCTTCACTCAGGCAGCGAAGTCTGGTTTAGAATGCCGGGCACTCGCCTAGTGGGCATTCCTATTTTCCTCGATGCTGACTATGTAGAGGTCGTCGATGTCGATGTCGCTGAGGGCTTTGAAGATGAGGAGCTGCCCGATGAACCCTACCAGCGAACAGTATGGCTGATTCGGTTAGAAGAAATCAGTGCCATTTCCTACGCCACCGACCGCTGGAGCAAAGAGCGTTTTGAGCGATTGCTAGAGCAGTCTCACAAAGAAAACGAACCAGAGAGCGAGATTAAAACCGAGACTGAAAACGAGAAAGTCAATAAAAAAGAAGATCAGTCCGCTGATTGAGTCTAGATTGCCTTTAGTCGAGATAGTTTCTAATCGAGATAGCTTCTAGTCAAGCATGCCTTGATTAGAGGCATTGATTTTAAAGGCCCGCTTGATGAGGCGATATGTCATCGCGAGCAAACACAGACAAATGCCAAAATGTGATGAATTAAAATGCATCCAAGTTTGTCTGGGCTACGTACTTTTAACAAGAGCTACGGTGCGAAGTATCGTAAGCTCGTCATTTTCACGTTACGTACCAGGAAAACTCTCAATGAACAAGCGACAAAAAGGATTATGTTGGACCCTGGGTTTGGCAGCGATCGCTATCGGCATTAGCGTCCCCCAAAAAGCATTAGCCGGTCATACTAATCCCGTTTTGCATACGATGCTGGACGGCAGTGCAGAAGTTGCTGAAGATGGTGACATGAGTATGCTGGTAGGTGACGGCACTGGCCAGGGCGAGGCTTACGTCTTCGGTATCGATGGCGATGAGGCAACGCTTTGCTACAGCCTGTTTGTCTCTGGCGTACAGCTCGTACCCGTGGGTGAAGGCATGGCCGCGCACATTCACGAAGGCGCAAGGGGCGAAAATGGTCCTGTCGTTGCGGCGCTAGCTGGCCCAGAAGATGGCAATGCAGCAGACTGCTTGAGCGAAGGCGAAGAAGGTAAGTTTCCAACTGGTGAGATGGGCATCGTACAGCGCATTCTCAACAATCCTGGAGATTTTTATGTGAATGTGCACAACCCTCAGTACCCTGCAGGTGCGGTTCGCGGACAGCTTCAGTCCACTCACATGCACTAATGCCTATTGAGACGGCATATTAAGACGTTTATTCCCTGCCATCAGGGACAATCCTCTAAATTTATTTTCTAAATTTAGAGGCACGGAGAACATAGGATTGCGGCTTTTATAGCCAACGCTATAGAACGCGCCCCCATCTACATAGCATCTGCCTCAGCGCGGCCCCAATCCTGTGTCCTCTAGTGAGTTTCTTTCAGCTCAGTTCTTT
>JBAUIB010000454.1:0-40322 GCA_049680585.1 Phormidesmis sp. | reverse complement strand
GCGCTTTTACCAAACGCAACAAAATTATCAAGTTCGAAGGCTGCTACCACGGACATGCCGATATGTTCCTGGTAAAAGCAGGCTCTGGCGTTGCTACCCTCGGCCTACCCGACTCTCCTGGCGTTCCCAAAGCTGCCACTGCCGACACGCTCAACGCGCCTTACAACGATCTAGAAACGGTCAAAAAGCTCTTTGCTGACAACCCTGGTGAGATTTCAGGCGTCATCTTAGAGCCGGTGGTCGGCAATTCTGGCTTTGTTACGCCTGACGCTGGTTTCCTAGAGGGCCTTAGAGAAATTACCAAAGACAACGATGCGCTGCTGGTTTTTGACGAAGTGATGACGGGCTTTCGCATCGCCTACGGGGGCGCTCAGCAAAAGTTTAACGTTACGCCTGATTTGACCACGATGGGTAAAGTTATCGGTGGGGGCCTACCAGTGGGTGCCTATGGCGGTCGCCGTGAAATTATGGAAATGATCGCCCCAGCCGGTCCGGTTTATCAAGCAGGAACGCTGTCAGGTAATCCTTTGGCTATGACCGCAGGCATTAAGACGCTGGAAATTTTGCGGCGCCCTGGCGCGTATGAGCAGCTAGAGCGGGTCACCAAAAAGCTCAGTGAAGGGCTCTTGAGTGCCGCTCGTGAGGCGGGTCATGATGTCACAGGCGGTAGCATTAGCGCCATGTTCGGCATGTTCTTCACCAGCGATCCGGTTCACAACTACGACGATGCTAAAAAGTCTGACCTTGAAAAGTTCAGCCGCTTCCACCGAGGCATGTTAGAAAATGGCGTGTACCTAGCGCCCTCGCAGTTTGAAGCTGGATTTACGTCTTTGGCTCATACGGATGAGGATATAGACAACACGATTGCGGCGGCCAAGCGAGTGTTTGCAGAGCTGTAGCGCGTTTTTTGCAAATCTGGTAGCGGGCCTTTCCTTTGGGGCGACTGAATATAAGTGGATATATACGAAGACGAACTAGCGGTACTCGATGCGGAAGTTGGGCGAGAAAGTCCATTTGATCCACTAGATGACATCGCCCCGATTGGGGAAGACGATACCCCCAAGCCAAATCCAGATAATATGCTGCTGCTGCTCCACCATCCGGAAAGAGAGCAGCGTATATTAGGCGCGCGTGCTTTTTGCGAGATTGAAGATGCGCGGGCGATTCCCTATCTAATTGGGATGCTGGCAGATCCTTGCCCGCTGGTGCGGGTGAGTACGGCCTATGCCTTAGGTCGCAATACTAGCTCGATGGCGATCGCTCCGCTAATTGCCCAGTTCAACCGCGACTGGAATGGCTATGCCCGTAAAGGCATTGTCTGGGCCTTGGGCAATACCCGCGATCCGCAGGTGGTGGAGCCTTTGTGCGATGCGCTGAAGAACGATATCGCGGCTGTTCGCCTGTGGGCGGCGAGCGGCCTGGGCCAAACCCCAAAGATTGACTACGACGCCATGATCAAGGCAACGCCGCCTTTGATTGGTGGGATGCGACGAGATCCTATCCCCGCAGTCAGAAGCAACTGCGCCTGGGCAATTGGTCAAATTTGCGCGGAGTTGCCCTCTAACGTTGTATACGCAACGGCGATTGATGCGCTGATTGAGGCGTTTGCTGAAGATGAGGAGCTTGGTGTGAAAGAAGATGCTCGCTCTGCCATTTTGAGCGTGGGCGATTCGCGAGGCTTGCAGGTGATCGAAGAGATTGAGCAGGACGGCTATTTTTAGCTAGGTAATCGCGAAGAGGAAAAAGCGATCGCATCGCTACTCCTTTTGTAGAACCTGATTCGCGGTGAGTTCAAGCTCAGGAAACGTGAGTGATTTGATCGGTTGCGCTTGAGTGAAGGTTTCCTCTTCGTAGAGTCCGTCTACCAGCGTTAGCACGACTACTTTTGCCTGGATGGCATCGACAATCCAATATTCACGGATGGCGCGAGCGGCATATTCTGAGCGCTTATAGCGGTAGTCACGATCATGCCCTTCTTTGCCGGGTGAGACGACTTCTACGACAAGCTGCGGTGACGGCATCTCTGCTAAGACAATTCCGCGTGAAGCGCCTGTCATGGCCTGATCTAGTTCCTTGCTCAGAACCATCACGTCAGGAATACGAACCGTTACGCCGGAGCCACTAGTCTGCATTTCTGTCTTCATACGGAGCAAAGTGTAGGATACAAATTTGCTGAAGGTCAGCAGCAGAAAGATAGCGATCGCCTGATTCAAATGACTTTCCGACGGCATTTTCACGATTTCTCCGTTCTCTAATTCATAGCGATGAGCGTCCGTACCATCGCCATAGCTCAAGTATTCAGCTAGGGTCCATCGTTTAGTCGCAACCGTCATGCCATGCCCTCCGTTTAGAAAAGGAGATTGAGACTACATGATCGCATAAACATTAGCTTCTTGACTTGAAGAGCCATTACAGAAAGTGCGGTGCGGTGCAGTGGCATGGCATGATCACAGCGCACTTTTACACCGCCACCTATGGAACGCATTGACTGGATTATTGTCATCAGCTATCTCGTGTTGACGATGGTCCTGGGGGTTTATCTTTCTCGCAAAGCCTCGGGCAGTCTCGTGGATTTCTTTGTCTCGGGGCGATCGCTCCCCTGGTGGCTAGCGGGCACGAGCATGGCTGCGACTACCTTCTCTATTGATACACCGCTCTACATCGCAGGTGTGGTGGGCAATCGCGGCATTGCGGGCAATTGGGAATGGTGGAGCTTTGGTGTGGCTCATGTGGTGATGATCTACATCTTTGCGCGGATGTGGCGGCGCTCGGAGATCGTTACTGACGCTGAGCTGACGGAGATGCGCTATGGCGGCAATACGGCGGCTGTGCTGCGCGGGGTAAAAGCCTTTCTGTTCGCGGTGCCGATTAACTGTATCGGCATTGGCTACTCGATGCTGGCGATGACGAAGGTGATCGATGCGCTGCAGCTATGGCAGAGCGTCGGCGTCGATCCGGGTGAAGGCAGTCTCAAGCTGTGGAGCGTGATTGGCATTAGCTTATTTGTGCTGGTCTACGCGGGTTTCTCAGGGCTATGGGGAGTGGTGGCGACGGACTTTTTTCAGTTCTTTTTGGCGTTGTTTGGCGCTGTGGTGGTGGCGATCGCGGCGGTTAATTCACCTGAGATTGGGGGAATGCGATCTCTGATCGATCAGTTCACAGCGACCACCAATCCAGAAATGCTCAGCTTCATCCCGCTGAAAATCGGTGGCGGTGGCCTCGAATGGAGCGCACTTGCCGGTATTCCATCCAGCACCTTTCTGGCCTACGTCTTTTTGCAGTGGTGGTCGTTTCGGCGTAGCGATGGCGGCGGTGAGTTTGTCCAGCGCTTAGCCGCTTCTAAAACTGAGGTCGAAGCGGAAAAAGCGGCCTGGTTTTTCAACATTTTGCACTACGTCATCCGCACTTGGCCCTGGATTGTTGTTGCACTTGCTGCTGTTGTTATCTATCCAAATCTAGAGGATAAAGAGCTGGGCTATCCGCTGCTAATGCTCGACTATCTGCCGCCGATTATGTTGGGTATCGTCGTTGCTTCTCTGATCGCAGCGTTTATGAGTACCGTTTCGACGCTGATAAACTGGGGCGCGTCTTATCTGACGAATGATCTCTATGGCCGCTTTATCAGGCCGGGTGCAACGCAAGCTGAACTGGTTTTTGCAGGGCGAGTGGCATCTGTAGTGGTGACGGTGTTGGGTGCGATCGCTGCCTTTATCTCTACAGACGTCGCAACTGTTTTTCGGTTAGTAATTGCGATCGGCACGGGCCCTGGTTTGGTGCTGATTTTGCGCTGGTTCTGGTGGCGGATTAACGCAGCGGCTGAGCTAGCGGCGATGGTGGGCGGCTTTATCGTCGGTTTTTTTACCAGCGTGCCTGCCGGTCAAGCCTTCTTTGCCGCCGTGACCCCTTGGATAGATATCGACAGCTTTGGCATTCGTCTGCTCGTCACCTCTGTTATCACTACTGTTATTTGGGTGACAACACTGCTGCTCACTCCACCCGAAAGCGCCGAAACCCTCGATAGCTTTTACACAAAAGTGCGGCCCGGTGGCCCTGGCTGGCAAACACAACGGCAGCGCACCGGCATCCCGCCTCAGCAAAATCTCAGTCTCGACATTCAGCGAGTATTGGCTGCAATTCTGTTACTTTTTGGTGCGATGCTCGCGGTCGGTGGGTTTTTGCTGCTTCAGTCGCTGACTGGCTGGATATCTTTGGTTATTGCCGTTCTGGGGGGCTTATGGCTGCGTCGTCTTAGCCGACGCCCTAACTTCCCAATGGGCCGTCCTGGGACCGAAGATGGCTAGGATTGGGAAAAACCTTCTTTGGGCACATAACTGACTAATTTTCGTCTAGCTGCTTGTGCATAGCCCTAATGTCAACAGCTGCTTTTTACGTAAAGTGTCAACAAAAGGTGCAGATAGGTTAAGTAAGTTGACCTGTATGTAATTTGTAGACGCTGAAACTTCCTTAATCCCCACATTTGGCCCAACACTTTGGGAGACCGGACTCAAGTCTCCCAAAGTCAGGGTTTGGGGAAATTTTATAATTTTGTCGCATCTCCAGTTTCATTATGCTGATCTACTGACTCAAGAAAACATCACGATTACGTCCTAAAACGTATTAGCCATGACTCAAGACAGTAACAACCGGTTCGCTGCGATTGCGCTGCTATTAACTAGCGGTATTATCATTACTGTGAGCGTAGGAATACTATTCCTGTTAGATGGCGGCCTCACCACGGTTGCTCAAGAATCAGCAGAGGAAAGTGTTAGCCCCAGCGCAAGGGAGAAAGTAGAGGAAAGCGCTCCTTCACTCGGTGATCGGTTTCGCTCGGTATTTACCCGTGCCTGTGAAAAAGACGTTAATTCCTTAGAAGCGGCTACTTATTTCCTGGAAACCTGCGATCGCCCAGACAATGTGATCGCGCTAAAAAATCAAGGTCGGGCCCTGCTAATTTCCTGGGATTTGCAATGGTCTAAGTCTGAGAAAGCAGAGCGTCTAGAGCAGGCAGCCGAAAGTTTCAGCCAAGCAAGTGAGCTAGCACCTGATGATCCGGAGCTAGCGTTCTACAATGCCTTTACCCAAGATTTTGAAGCGTTTGTTTTGGCAGAAGAGCTTTCAGACTGTGTCCCTGCGAGCGATCGATATGCAGAGGCCATCCAGCTCTACGACCAAATCGACGAAATTAATCCAGAAGATCACAACCTTTCCATCGTCAACGAGCTAGGCCATTTTCTCACCAACCGAGATAGAGACTATGCAACGGCGATCACCCTTTACGATAAAGCATCAGTCGATCACCCACAGCTACGCGACGTGCTCATGAGTAAAGCGACCGCTCAGCTGCTAGAAAAAGATTTCTTTGGTGCCAAAGAGTCTTTTGAGAAAGTACTTGAAATCGACCCCAATACTTACCAAGTAAAGTACGGACTCGGTTCGCTTTGGGCACAGCTTGAGAACTATGAGCAAGCGCTGAAATACTACGAAGATATCACTACCAATCCAGACACCGCTAACTTTTACTACGCTTGGCGAGACCAGGGAATTGCTAACTATTTTTTAGGTAATAACGAAAAAGCTCAGCAGTCTTTTGAAAAAGTGCTTGAATTTGAAGAGGCTGCTTTCTTCGACGAAAAAAACTATAGTTTCATAGAAAATGTCTCTGACTGCTTAGCATTTTCTGAAGGTGGCGAAAATTGTCTTGGCGCTAGCCCCGGCCTAGTTAAAGCAAACCTCAAAGACAACGGCATCTTTCAAGGAAGCGTCATTGTTCACAGAAGTAGTGAAGATTCCGACCCATTTTTTGAAGTAGAGCACGATGCCTTCTATAGATGTAACCAGACTTAATCTCAACCAGCGAATAGGTTAAGTCTCTATTAAGCTCAACTTCTATTTCAGCTCAGGATATAGCTCAGCTCTAAGCTATATCTCAGTTCAAGTCCTAGTGAAGCTAAACCAAGCTGCATTACAGCCATAGCTGGCTTTAATGCTATGGCTAAACTGGAAGGTCGCTATTTTTGTTAAAGTCTATGCGTTATATTCGGTTCCTATTTGTTGCCTCCCTTTCCCTTCTTGCTGCTGTACTGATCTACAGCTATCGAAGCCTCCAGACAGCGCCTGCACCATCAGCGAGTAGTCCACAGTCCAGCGAGATATTAACCCTTTCCCCAGAAGAGCAGGATGTTGAGTTTATGACTGCTCTCAAGCTGATGCAGGGCCATTTAGTGGTTGGCAAGGAGCTACTGGAGCAGGGCACACCCGATCAAGCAGAGCCTCATCTTGGTCATCCGATAGATGAGCTGTATGGGCTCGTAGAGGGTCAGATTGAGCAACGCAACGCTCCAGATTGCGAAGAGGCGCTAATCGAACTCTATAGCACTGCTCAGTTTGCGCCGTATAGCAAAAAGGTCGCCACTCAGTACGAGCTATCTATGCAGAAAACTGACGAGGCGATCGCAACGCTTCCAGAAGACAAGCGACAGTCTCCAAAATTTGTGTTTATGGCTATCAATGGCCTTTTGAAGACAGCCGATGATGAATATCGAGCTGGCATTGCTGGTGACAAGGTCGTCGAGGCCATTGAGTATCAGGACGCCAGAGGATTTGCGCTGGTTGCGCAGCAGCTCTACGAAACTATTTCGACTTCAATCGCTCAGTCTAACCCTGATGTAGACACTGTCGTCAGTGAGAGCCTGATCAAGCTGCAAACCGCTTGGCCCAGCGTTAATCCTCCACAAGAAATTGTAATGACGCCCGCAGACGTTTCTCAGCTAATTGAGACTATCCGATCTAGTAGTGCCAGCCTTTAGAGGCAAAGGGTAGGGAATACTGATCAGCGTCGATAGATGCGAAAGAACCCTATGGCATTCACCACTCAACATGTCCACAGATCCTTTGTAGCGCTCGGTCTGCTAAGCATACTAACAGGACTCTTAGCCGTGAGTTGTGCCCCTGCTGGCCCTACAGTTGAGGCTACAGAGGTATCGGCTATTAACGCTACTGTAGATAGCGGCGCAACAGAGAAAGTAGACAGCAACCCATCTACTGACAGCCCCGTACCCGCACCAATCATAAAAGAAGTTCCTATTGTTTCTGCCACCGAAGCAGGTGAAGACGCCTTTGCAGTTGAAGATCATTCAACTGCGGCTCATAGCGCGGCGGCTACGCCTATCAACATCGAAATCGGTATGCCCTACACTGAAGCGCGATCGCGAATCATACAGCAAGGATGGGTTCCCGACCCGCAGCCCTTACCTGGTCCCTACGGCGTAGAAAATGCTTTCCACGAGATAGGCTTCACAGAGGTTGAGTCCTGTGCAGGAACCGGACTAGGCCCCTGTTTGTTCTACTTCACCCATCCAGATCGCACCGGCCTAGATGAAGAAAACGTGCTGAGGGTAGGCACCAACGGCGGTGCTTCTCATCCTAATATCTCAGGCTGGGAGACCTATCACTTTTCTGAGACTGCAGCTGCCGCGCCACCTAGCAACGCCACCACTACCGAGATCCCCGCTCAATTTCGTGGAGAGTGGAACCCTGACCTAGACGACTGCTACGCCAGCCACATTGATGGGCGGCTCATACTCGAATCAAACTACGTTAGGTTCGACGATTCATTTGGCCCAGTAACCAAGGCTGTCATGCTAGGGGACGATCAAGTTGTAGTAAGCACAGAGCTTTCTAGTGAAGGCAGCACATACGAGCAAGATCATACCTTCAACCTCTCTGATGATGGTTCATCGCTAAACACTTCGACAGGCATCGTCAGGTATCGGTGTCCATAATAACCGCCGTCTTCCAATTCACCACCTTGTAATCAGTCAACTCTCATTCGGCCTTAATGTATGGGAGTTGGCTATAGCTGCTCATATACTCGCTCTTCTACAGGCTGCGGATTATCGAGATAGTTCTCAGCTATAGCTATCAGTGCATGCCCTCGCTCATATGCAGGTGTTGACTCAAGCGCAATTTCAACCGCACCTGCATAGTCTCCTTCATTCAGTGGCGTCCACCAAAGATCGTATGACACAGAGACGATCATCTTTGAGCGGATCACGCCCATCATCTCATCTGTAAGCTTCTCGCCAGCCGCGGTCCAGCTTTCAGCGAGCGTCTCTGGTCTCTCTATCTGCTCTATAAAGTTAACCATGACTTCATTAGCTGCAAGCTGTATACGCTGGTTCTGAACCGGGTGCAATTAAAAGTGTCAGCAAAGCCGGATGAGCTAGGATCTAGCGAGAAGCGTCTCGAATAGGAATCCTAATCATCATGGCAATTGCGTCACCCCGTCCCCCTGTTGACATGAAAACACTGGAGGAACGGTTAGCCAGGCATCCTGAGCTGAAATCGAAGATAGAGTCTTTGTTATCGGTGGTAGAGAATGCCGAGGGAGACGTCAACCGTGCCGATGAAGCGGAACGTCAGGTGATAGAGGAAATACGCTTACTGGGCCAAGCGGCCTTACAGGGATGAGCGCCTTCTGCCGCCCATCGCAGCCGTGAAAAAAACTCTACTGGTACAGTCGCTTAGGGCGTATCGAAGTCATCGAACAGATATTTACCCAAGGCAAAGGTGGAGAGATTGTGCGTCCCTTTAGTGAGCGCTCAGGTGTCCATTGCCGTGGCTATTCGTTACCCCTACAACGGGTGATTACCGATTTTGAGGCAGATATGCCGTTTGGACGCATTCCCCAGAAGTTGCGAGAACATCATGGTATCGATGTGCCCGTCAGCTCAGCCCAGGCGATTACCCAAGGCCATGCCGCCCAAGTGTGAAAATCGAACTGGAGAGGCTAGAGACCGACATCCCGAATAAGTCGGGTGTCGCCTGCTTAATTGTGGAAATGGATGGCAGCATGATTCCGACGGTCACCACGGAAGCTGGAGAAGTTGAGGGCGTTGCGATAGACCGTCACACGACCCGTAAAATCGGCTGGCAAGAACCCCGGTTAGGACTCTCCCGGACACCGGCACAAACCGTTCCCATTTTTGGGGCCACCTTTGGAACGGTGGATGAAGCGGGAGAACAACTTCTGGGCGCTGCCATTAGAACTGGCTTAGGAGAGACGACCTATGTCCATGGCTTGGGTGACGGTGCCCCTTGGATTGCGGAACAAATTGCCAAACGCATCGGTAAACCGGGGGCCTATTTGATTGATTTCTGTCATCTCTGTGAGTATCTAGCAGCGGCTAGTTCAGTCTGTGCCCCAACCGATGCCGCAGCTTGGTTAAAGCAACAAAGGAAACGGCTCAAACACAATCATAGTCAGGCTGTCCTCAAAGCACTGCGCCCTTTTCTCGAAGGGGATTCTGTGGATGATAAAAAGGCTCCGGTGCGGGCCGCTTATCGCTATATCAACAACCGCTTAGACCAACTGGACTTCAAAGGGGCGCTAGCGGCGGACTTGCCCATTGGCTCGGGTGAAATTGAGAGTGCCCATCGCTATATCATTCAGCAGCGGCTCAAACGAGCCGGGAGTCGGTGGACCGTGGAAAAAGCTTGGGACATGTTGGCTCTCAGAGTGCTGCGAGCAAATCAAGACTGGCAAGCTTACTGGGATAGCGGCTCTACAAAGGTTGCTTGATGTTGACTGACACTTTTAATTGACCCCTCCCGATCGGCCATCTGGCAGACAAGCATCAGCCTCGCGCTGCGTAAAGGCTCGATTGGCTCTGAGACAGAAGGAATAATGCCTCTCCTTTTAGCCAGAACAATTGCGCCGCCTGTACCCAAGGTCGGAACGTTGAGGCTGATGGCGCAGCGGCGGGCGGCGGTATCGTCTCTGATGATATCTATCTCGTGCTGACTGGTTAATTGCTGCAAACTCCCTTTTTTATACGCGAACCATCTAAAAAAATGTAAATATCTAAGGAGTGAGCCTCAGTGAGTCCTACATACAGTATCAACGACTATGGTCCTTCACCGCATCCGCCCCGATTGGCAGCTCGCTGAAAAGCAGACGACGCCTGAGAGTGTCTTTTTTAATCGACGGCGATTTATGAAAGCTGCTTTAGGTACCAGCCTGGGACTGTCTGGAGCGATCGCGCTCAATAGCTGTCGCCGGCCCCTACCAGAGTCTAAAGAAGCAGAATTTGCTAACACCTTGGGTCGCCCACTGCCAAATATTAAGGCCAACCCAACTTTTGAAGATTTAGAGCAGCCCACGACAGAACAACAATACGCCAGCCGATTCAACAACTTTTATGAATTTGGCGGCACTAAGAACATTTGGGAAAAAGCTCAGGCTCTGCCATCCGAAGACTGGAAATTGACCGTTACTGGCTTAGTCAACAATCCTAAAACCTACGACGCGGACGCTCTTCTCAGCGACTTTCCTCTAGAAGAGCGTATCTATCGCTTCCGCTGCGTCGAGGCTTGGGCGATGGTTGTCCCCTGGCTAGGCTTTCCCATGCAAACACTGCTCGCCGCCGCCGATCCCAAGCCCGAAGCCAAGTTTGTTCGATTCGAGTCTTTTTTTGATCCTACGGTGACACCTGGCCCGTCGTTCTCCGCCGCTAATCTGCCTTGGCCCTATCAGGAGGGGCTGCGTATCGAAGAGATGAGCAATGAACTGGCATTCTTCGCGGTTGGGATCTATGGACGCACCTTGCCGAAGCAACACGGCGCACCCATTCGTATGGTCATCCCTTGGAAGTATGGATTCAAAGGGGCCAAATCCCTCGTCAAGATTGAATTTGTCGCTGAGCAACCTGCTACCTACTGGAATACCCTCTCGCCAAATGAATATGGCTTTGAAGCCAACGTAAATCCTCAAGTTCCCCATCCTCGCTGGTCACAGGCCACAGAAAGATTGATGGGAGCAGGCAACGATTGGGACTGGAAGAAACAGCCGACCCTGCTGTACAACGGCTATGGTGACTATGTTGCTCAGCTTTATTCCTAACGCGATTGGTGGCTATTGTCCGTTGCGCCGTCTATGCAAAAACGAGTTGTACGAAACTGAGAGGTCTATATGCACGAGCACATCGCCATACCCGATTATCCAAACGTGATCTGGGCCTTTCTCTATCGCGGTATGAAGATCGAGATCACCACTACCTTGTATCACGAGCAGCAGATCTATTCGGCTTGGGTCACTTACGCGACGGGCAGCGCTGTGGCTGTTCCTAAAGCTTACTCTCGAGAGCAAGCGATCGCCCAAGCCAAACAATGGATTAATACGCAGTTTGATTGGAGCTAGAAATCAACAGCACAATGAACGGGTCTTTCTCTTTTAAGATGTATGCCTAACGTGCTGCGCTGCTTCAGAACCCATCAAAAAAATAGACTAGATAAAGTAGGATCTACGGCACTTTTTGCTACAGGCTAGTATTCCCATGCAATTACCCAGGTCAGTGAACCAGGGCTTTGGCATACTGGAACTTGAGAATCACCCTCAAACTACAAAAACAACACTGTTTGATTGTTCGCGTTTTTTGATGGTTGAACAACACGAACAACCAAAGGTTTTCGGTTCGACATATTCCAACAACTATTGTTTTTGGGGTTTCGCTCGCCTTTGATGTTATTGCCGTTGCCGCTGTAACCTTTGACTTCTAACAGTTAGCTGTATAACCCATAATTCTCTTTTGTTATGGTCAACAACAAATGAGTGGTGTTGAACTGTCCTAAGAACTCTGTTTCTGCTTTCTTGCAGATTTTCATTTGTTTGTTCTTTTGTGAGCGTTTGTTTGTTGAACGCGATTTTTATTTGCCTATCACTGCTCAAACATTATTGAACTCAAAGACACTTATTTCAACGCCTAACGAGTCCAACAGTTTATTGAACCTTTCCTATGATCGCGAACGAAACTTCTTGCAATAGTCATAACCCAGCTATTGGCTCAAAAAAAGTTTTTGGAATGGGTTTTACGATCAAAAACATTGTTAGAAGGCTGAAAAAGAGAAGTCCTGTAAAAAAGCCCTTTACTTCACTAAGTGCACAATTAAGAGACGAACAATTTTCTGTTCCACAGAGCCTGATAGACGATGGGCTCGAAGCTGACGAACCGGCTGATTTAGCGCTGAGCGATCTGATTCCCCCAGAGCTTGCCTTATTGAATCTGCCTGGTGCTTTGTCGCATGCTAGGCCGAAGGCTCGTACGGTATCTACCTATGCAGCCTCAACCTCCGCCTTTTCAATCTCCGACCTTATAGGGCTAGATGAAGTAGATCTACCCGACTTTATCCCGTCAGGACTCAGCGCCCTCGACCTTGACCTCGATTGAACTCACTACCCTGCTTAGCCTCACTACCGCTCAAGCGTTCTAGAACTGATTGAGAAATCTTAGATCGCTACTGTAAAGCCGTCTAATATCATCGATTTTACTCTGTACCATTGCTAAGCGCTCTACCCCAAGTCCAGCGGCGAAACCGGAATAAACCTCAGGATCACAGTTCACAGCCTTGAGCACATTGGGATCAATCATGCCACAACCCATCACCTCGAGCCACTGTCCTTGCCAGCGGACATCGACCTCTGCGGAAGGCTCAGTGAAGGGGAAATAGCTAGGCCGAAAGCGCACTTCAATATCGCCAAACAATGCCTCTAGAAATAGCTGTACAGTACCTCGCAAATCAGTAAATGTGATGTTTGTATCGACAGCGAAAAACTCAATTTGATGGAATACGGCGGCATGGGTGGCATCCACCGTATCGCGGCGGTAGCAGCGGCCTGAGGCTAACACGCGCATCGGTGGTTGATTGTCTTCCATGTAGTGAATTTGCGTATTAGAGGTGTGGGTCCGCATAAGCTGACCGCCCGGTAAATACAAGGTATCTTGCATGTCACGAGCAGGGTGATCAGGCAGAAAGTTCAGGGCTTCGAAGTTGTAATAGTCGCTTTCGATTTCTTGGCTCTGGGCGACGGTGTAGCCTAAGCCAACAAAGATATCGGTGATTTGATCGATGATGCTGTTGATTGGGTGAATGCGGCCTTGGGGCTGATAAACCCCTGGCATGGTGACATCTAGGGTTTCGGCTGCTAGCTGAGCTTTAATTTGAGCGGACTGCAAGTCTTCTTTGCGCTGCTCTATCTGTGATTGCAGAGCTGTTTTGGCCGTATTTGCTAACGCTCCAATCTTTGGACGCTCTTCGGCTGATAGCTTACCCATGCCGCCGAGTACTTTAGGCAGATCACCTTTTTTACCTAAGTACTTGACTCGCATTTTATCCAGCTCGTCTAGGCTATTAGCCGCGTTGATATCTTCAGTCGCTCTTTGTTGAACGGCGCTGAGCTGAGCTGCAAGTTCGGACGATGACGGGGATGATGACATGGCAGACGAGGCTGAAAGAACGGTGACAACGGCGGCTAAAAGGAATTATGAAATGGGCCTCTTGTGAAGTGAGTCCTTGTGAAATTAGTCTATGTTAACCTGCCAAGGAGGTCCTAAAGAGAGCAGCGCCTTTTTAAAGATGTGCTCAAAGATGTGACCAGCTAAGGCCCAGAATAAGGCTCAACGGTTTTAGATCAGCGGTTTTAGATCAGCGGCTTTAGAGACCAAGTTCATCTGTTCGATGCCCGTTTTATTAATTGTACGAGCAGTTTCTCATGAATGTATTGGTGAGCAACGACGATGGTATTTTCGCTTTGGGGATTCGAGTCCTGGCTAATGCATTGGCAGCCGGTGGTCACCAGGTCACGGTGGTTTGCCCGGATCGCGAACGCTCGGCCACAGGACATGGTCTGACGCTACATAAGCCTCTGCGGGTGGAGCAGGTAGAAGGGGTGTTTTCGCCAGAAGTCACGGCCTGGGCTTGTTCGGGAACCCCGTCTGACTGTGTCAAGCTGGCGCTGGATGCCATCCTGCCCTCAGCGCCCGATTTTGTGGTGTCGGGGATTAATCACGGGGCTAACTTGGGGACAGATGTGCTTTATTCAGGCACGGTGTCGGCGGCAATGGAAGGGGTGCTAGAGGGTATTCCTGCGATCGCCATCAGCCTGACCAGCTTTTCTTGCCAAAACTTTCAGCCAGCTGCTGAGTTTGCCGTTCAGCTCATCGCTCAGCTAGAGCAGCAGCCTCTCCATTTACCGATCTTACTCAATGTCAACGTGCCACCCGTAGACGCAGACGAAATCAAAGGCGTGCGTGTCACCCGTCAGGGCATTCGCCGCTACTTTGATCAGTTTGAAAAGCGGATTGACCCCCGTGGGAAGACCTACTATTGGCTGGCGGGCGAAGTGATGGAAGAAGGTGAGGCTGAGCTGCCGCCTATTCCCGGCAAGCCGAAAGATGGCACTGTTGCGGATACGCTTAGTTGTGAACTAGCTGCGATGAGTTCTCAATTTGTCACTGATGTCAAGGCGATCAAGGAAAACTACATTACGCTGACCCCTCTTCAGTACAATCTCACAGCCTATACGACACTTAACTTCGTCGATACCTGGCAAGCTGACAGGCTCTAGGGTATGAGTTCTGTTATAGGCACTGTAGTATGTGTACTTTTCGGCAGCTCGTGATGCTGCAATCACGTGAACTAAGCTATTTAAATCAGTGAATATAGCTACTTTACATCGGGACTGCTTGACTTGACGTGGGCATTATGCGACAGAGCCTTCTAACTCTTTTAAGCTGGGATTAAGTCACTCTTGCGTCTGGTGAAGGGGACTGCTAGCTGTAAAAATAGACATTAATTCCTCTAAATCACTTCATATAAAGTTCATGTCAGATCAGCACGGTCAATTTTCGATATGCTTTTGGGGCGTCCGAGGAAGTGTCGCTTGCCCAGGATCTCAAACGGTTCGTTACGGTGGTAATACGGCCTGCATTGAGATGAAAGTAGGGGGGCAACGTCTAATCTTTGATGGCGGTACGGGGCTACGTAATTTGGGTCAGAAAATGTTGCCTGAAATGCCTGTAAGAGCCAACATATTCTTTACTCATTCCCACTGGGATCATATTCAGGGATTCCCATTTTTTGTGCCTGCTTTTGTGCCTGGCAATCGCTTTAAAATTCATGGGGCGATCGCTCCTAACGGCTCCACTATCGAACAGCGGCTCAACGACCAGATGCTGCACCCGAACTTTCCAGTTCCCCTGCAAATTATGGGCGCTGATTTAGATTTCTGTGACATCGAAGTGGGCGAAGTGATCAAAATTGCAGATGTCGAAATTACCAATGCCCTGCTCAATCATCCGGGTGAGGCGATTGGCTACCGAGTCAGCTACCGGGGTCACTCAGCAGCCTATGTCAGCGACACTGAGCACTTTCCCGGCCGATTAGATGAGAACGTACTGCGACTAGCCAAAAATGCCGACGTGATGATCTATGACTGCACCTACACCGACGACGAATACTACGACGAAAAGATGAGCAAGATTGGTTGGGGGCACTCTACTTGGCAGGAGGCGGTGAAGTTAGCAAAAGCGGCTAACGTCAAACAGCTCGTAATTTTTCATCATGATCCGACCCATACTGACGAATTTATGGATGATATTGTCCGTCAAACCTCGGCAGCATTGCCCAGCAGCATTGTTGCTAGAGAGGGCATGGTGCTAGAGCTGATTAAAAAAGGCTCGGTGGCGATTGCTGCCGTCTAATCGTCTGCCTCACCCGCTCTCTGAATCTGCCCACCACTATTTGCCCATGAAGAAGATTACGGATCCTGGCGCTGAGCGGTCTGACTTTATGTCAGAATGTGAAGCGTGTGGATTACTTCTTCTATCAAGGCGGCAAAAACCCCTGTCAATATAGCGCTAGGGAACTTCGACGGCGTACATTTGGGCCATCAGCGAGTGATGGCTCAGGTTTTGTGCGAAAAGCCCTCAGCGACTTCGGCAGACACACCGATAGACCCCCCATTGCGACCATCGCCTGCGCACTCACCCGCGCGCTCAGTAGCTCAATCGCATGCGGCGCTACATGACGGTGTGCCTGCCTCTGGATACAGCTATCTGCCAGATTTTTCTTGCTCTGAGGCGATTGAGCTGCCAATGGGTTCGGCTGTGTCGAACCCAACGACCTACGCTACGGTGATGACATTCTCACCTCATCCCCAGGAGTATTTTTCCGGTATCTCTAAGCCGCTGCTGACGCCTGTGGCTGAAAAAACCTGGCAGCTTGCTCGCCTAGGGATTCATCAGTTGGTGATGCTGCCCTTCAACCAGGCCCTAGCTGAGCTCAGTCCAGAAGCCTTTGTAGAACAAATCTTGATCAAGGGACTAGGGGCCAAGCAGATTAGTGTGGGCAGTGACTTCCGCTTTGGCAAAGGGCGCGGTGGGGACGCCGCTGGATTAAAAGAAATCGCCGCAGGCTATGGCGTTCCGGTGGTGCTGGTGCCGTTGAAACACGAAAGGGGCGATCGCATCAGTAGCTCGCGGATTCGCCAGGCACTCCAAACCGGCGATCTGGCAGAGGCAACCTACCTGTTGGGTCGCCCCTATACGCTGACAGGCCGCGTGGTGAAAGGCCAGCAGCTAGGCCGCACTATTGGCTTTCCCACCGCCAACTTGCAGATTCCCGAGAAAAAGTATCTGCCCCGCACTGGAGTTTATAGCACCTGGATATATGGCATTACGCCTGAACCGTTGCGAGGAGTCATGAATATTGGCAACCGGCCAACGGTTGAGGGTCAGTCACTTAGCGTAGAGGTGCATTTGCTGGACTTCTCGGGTGATTTATATGGCCAATTGCTGACGGTTAGCTTGGCAAGTTTTATCCGGCCCGAGCAGAAGTTTGATTCTCTAGACGAGCTCAAGGCAAAGATTGCAGCGGATTGTCAGGTGGCGATCGCCGCGCTCATCTAACCGATTCTATTCAAATCGCATCCATTTGCTTCACAAACGGCTTGAGCCATTCTTAGCCTTCTGTTCACCTCTTCTTAACTCATCCCTTCAGAAATCCTCATAACTTGAAGAGGACACTTGCTAGGAAGATACACCGCTCATGAGTATAAAGCGTCGCCAGTTTCTGCTGTTCTTAGGGGCCGCCGCCGGAACGAGCGCAGTAGGGCCTTTTAACCGTAGAGCAGACAGCGTAGTGGCTGATACGGTGACTCCTCGGAACGCAGCACCGAACTCAACTGCTGTTGCCGCCACTTCACCCTCGTCCTTTCCGCCTCTTCAAGGACCCATGCCTTACGGCGCGATTAATATTGACGCCAATCAGCAGCCGTCCGAATATGCCCAATACGCACTGCAAGACGATATCGTTCTCCCTGAGGGCTTCACCTACGATGTGCTCGGCGCTTGGGGAGACCCCATTGGCGACTCGCGCTTTGGTTATAACAATGACTATCTTTCGTTTGTACCCACTGGTGCAGACGAAGGCTACCTCACAATCAACTTTGAATACATCAGTGCTGAGACTTGGGCGCAAACGTATCCGATGGTTGTGGGTAAATCCTTACCGTTTGAGGACGTGCTCGCCGCTTTAGAAGCCACTGAAAATGAAGCGGATGCGTTTACGCTGGCAGAGGGTGATCTGCTGAAGGCTCAGATTCAGCAAATTTCGAAAGAGGCGCTAATAGACCAGGGTATGGGCGTTATCTTTGTGCGCCGCGATGCAAATGGTCAGTGGACTAGGGCCAGCAACCAGAGCGATCGCCGCATCACCGGCATTTCTGGCCTCGACGATGATCGCTACTTGAAATCGACTGGTCCGGCGACGGCAGTCTTCGAGAAGACTGAGGTCAACGGCTATACAGATGGCCTGGGCGATCGCATCATTGGCACCTTTGGTAACTGTGCAGGTGGAACCACGCCTTGGGGCACAGTTCTCAGCGCTGAAGAGAATATCCAAAGCCAAGTTCCAGAAGCCGTTCACAGCGATGGTTCTGCCTTCTCGCCGAGTGCTAAGACATTTGATAATGGGTTCGACGGGCAGGGAAATGTGCTGGGCTTAGCCGGTAACAAATACGGCTGGGTGGTCGAAGTCGATCCGAGTAATCCTGATGACTACGGTACTAAGCACACCTGGCTGGGTCGCTATCGACATGAGGCAGTCGGCACTCGGGTAGAGGCCGGTAAGCCACTGGCATTTTATTCGGGGTGCGATCGCCGCGGCGGTCATCTCTACAAGTTTGTCAGTGCGGATACCGTGAGCGCTCCAACTGACAAAGCCAACTCCGAACTGCTCGCAGACGGGATGCTCTATGCTGCCAAGTTTAATCCTGACGGGACCGGTAGCTGGATAGCGCTAAGTCCGGATACGACAGTCGATCCAGTGCTCCCTAGCAGTGTGATGGGTGGAATGGTGCCACTGCCTAGTCGGCCCGAAGGTGGCTTTACTAAGGTGGAAGACGATGCGATCGCACTGGCGCTGAAAGCAGAGTTTTCGACCTTAGGCGATTTGTACGAAGGCAGCGATCTAGAAAAGCAAGGCGCTATTCTAATTGACGCTCATTTTGCTGGCAACGCCGCTGGCGCGACTACCACAGCCCGCCCCGAAGACACGATGATTGCTGACGACGGCACCCTCTTTATCGCCTTTACATCCGGCACCCCCGGTAGTGATGGCGGACCAGACAACGCTATTTTTGTTGGCCCAAACGGTGAGAGCGACTACGAGGCCGGATGGATTATGAAGCTGACTGAGCAAGGCAGCGAACCGGCTGCAATGACGTTTGACTGGGAAATGGTGGTAGCTGGCGGCGAACCGACCGATGGCGGCTTGGGCTTTGCCAACCCTGATAACCTAGAGTTCGACAGTCAAGGCAATCTATGGGTCGTCACAGATATGTCTACCAGCACTCACAACGAAGCAGTACCCGAACGCAAAGACGAAACCGGTAAGGCGCTCAGCGGCAAAGATTTGCTGGGGCTTTACGGCAACAACTCGCTCTGGCAAATTGCACTCACAGGAGAGGCGGCAGGTGACGCAAAAATGTTTGCCTATGGTCCGATGGAGTCTGAATTGACTGGGCCATTTTTCACAGCAGACAATACCACATTGTTCTTGGCGGCTCAGCACCCTGGCGAGCGTAACGGCATGCGGCAGGAGATGGCC
The DNA here is from genome assembly GCA_049680585.1 of Phormidesmis sp. Classification (GTDB taxonomy): domain Bacteria; phylum Cyanobacteriota; class Cyanobacteriia; order Phormidesmidales; family Phormidesmidaceae; genus Phormidesmis. The sequence goes on along the minus strand of JBAUIB010000454.1, from coordinate 21,380 downwards.
ACTGAAATTCGTGAGTTTGAGCTGAAAACGACGGAGGGAGAACTGTTCATTCAAAAGCGCGAGGTGCCACTTGGCTCTAACTGGCCACAGGGTAGCGAAAGCTCGCCGCCGAAGCCAGCAGTGGTGGCTATTCGCCGTTTAGATGCAGGGCCTATCGGATAAGCCACCTGCTGTAGACGAGGCTAGACGGATAGCGACCGGGCTATGATGAGCGTTGCGTTCCTCTGTTATCTCCCCATGTCGCTATCCACCCAGCTCTGGCAAGCCAATCAAGATTTGGCCGACGCTTCTTTACACAATCCGTTTGTTCAGGGAATTGGCGATGGATCGTTACCTCAAGAGAAGTTTGCCTACTATGTTGGGCAGGATGTATTTTTCTTAGAGGCATTTGCCCGTGCGTATAGCGTGGCGGCGGCCAAAGTGCCTAACTGGGAAAGCTTTCAGGTATTTCACAATTTGGCCAATGGCGTTTTGCAAGAGCTAGACCTGCATCAAAGCTACGCTCAGTCGTGGAATGTCGATATTACTCAGGTAGAGCCAGGGACCGCGACTCGCCAATACACTGACTTTTTGCTGGCGACTGCCTGGCGTCAGCCTGTGGGAATGACTGCGGTGGCAATGTCACCCTGCATGCGGCTATATGCCTACTTAGGCCAGCAGCTCGCACAAGAGGGCATTCCCAATCATGCTTACCGAGACTGGATTATGACCTATAGCAGTGCTGACTTTGAGCCTTTGGCCCAGCAGCTAGAAGACTTGGTAGATAAGCATGCAGAAGCTGGTGAGCTGACCTGCTCCACTTACCGCTATGCGATGAGGTGTGAACGCGATTTCTTTCAAGCGGCTTGGCAACAGTAAGCCTGCTTTTTAGAACTCGTCTACGAACCCGAAAAATCATAATTCTCTTTCACAATCCACCGCTTGCCGTCATGTATGAGAAGGCTGAGCTGGCTGACAGTAAAATCGAAGTGAATTTCATGATGCTGGAAGACTGACCAGGCTTTGCGAAACATACTGGGCTTGAGGTCGCGGAAGGCAACGGTCAGATGCGGCACGAAAGAGCGGTTATGATCGCGATCGCTGACCAATCCAATCTGTTCTTCTAAGTGCGATAGCAGCGCTGGTTGAATCGACATTAGGCGATCGCTCTTGATCACATTGACATAAATAACATGGGGAGAAAACGCGCCAAAGCCATCTAGCGTAATGGGTACATCTGTCTGAACGGTGGCAAAGCGAGCGAGCGTATTCGCCAGCCGAGGCAACTCGCTAATCGGCCACTCGAAAGGCGCTAACAATGTAATATGAGGCGGTGAGCGAAAGGCGGCTTTAGAGGCATACTGGTCGCGCATTACCTGCTTGATCTCGTTGGCCCTTATCTGCACATCTTCAGGAGGTAGTAGTGCGATGAAAAAACGCTTTAACTCCGATCTTTCATTAAGTTCCACAGATTTTTCAATGCCCATAGAATAGTCTGATAGAAGGTGCCAAAGATTATCGGCGCAGCAGAGGAACGACAATGGCATGGTTTGTCAAGATCGAGCGCGGCATTGTCGATAAGCCGCGGTTTGACCAGTTCGTAGCCGCTCACGTTGCCTACGTTAACAGCTTGATCAAAAATGGACATCAGGCTCAAAGCGGATATTGGTCAGAACGCGGCGGCGGCATGCTGGTTTTCACCGCTGAGTCTATGCTCGAAGCTAAAGCTATCGTAGAAGCCGATCCGCTAGTCGCTAACGACTGTGTTCACTACGAACTTCACGAGTGGTGTGTGGTGACTCAGCCTGCCACACTATTTTCCAACCGCTAATTTTCTGATGCCTGCTACAAAAAAGTAGAAAGACAAACAGCGAAAAAACGATAAAAGCAACAGTCAATGTCTTATGGCCAAACAAAGTAACGGCAGCGGCGGCGGTATCAAAATTGCGGCAGACAATCGCCAAGCTCGCTATCAATACGAAATTTTAGAGACTTACGAAGCGGGTGTTGCCTTGCTCGGAACCGAGGTGAAATCGATTCGCGAAGGCAAAGTCAACCTGCGTGATGGCTTCGCCAATGTCAAGCGCGGCGAAGTGTGGCTACACAATGTGCACATCTCTCCTCACAAAATGACGAATCTAGTCTACAACCACGAACCTCGTCGCGTTCGCAAGCTGCTGCTGCATAAGCAAGAAATTCGCAAGCTCATCGGCCAGACAGAGCAAAAGGGCCTAACGCTAGTACCGCTAAAGATGTACTTCAAAGACGGGCGGGTGAAGGTGAGCATTGCCCTAGGCAGGGGTAAGAAGCTACACGATAAGCGCGAAAGCCTGAAGAAAAAGCAGGACAAACGCGAAATGGCCAGAGCGATGAAAGCCAGAGATTAGAGAAAATACGGTCTATCCTTCGCAAGTAGCCCGCTCTATGGTGGCGACGACTTGTTCGTAGATATCTTCGGCTTCCTTGGGCGTGTTGCCAATGCAGGTTAGGCCCAGTTTGCCATGCTCGCTCAAGCAGCCCATCAGATGAAACACTACCCCCACACCGTCGATTGAGCTGAAGTGCAATTGTTCGCCCATGATGATGTCCATCAGGTCATTGGGCAGCAATCCTCTGTACGCTTCGCTCTGCAAGTTGTCCGAGGCGCGGTAATATTTTGCCTGCCCGTTTTTGGTGTAAAACTTTCCGTCATTTAGGTCGTACGTACCGTTAGTCAACAGCTTTAGGGCCATGAACGGATGGGTTGTACCGCCTTTTCGCAAGTTGATTTCAATGGCGTAAAGCTGCCAGGGATCGGCTGCATTTTCAGGTGTGTGAACCGCGATGAAATCTACGCTGTAGCGCTCTAGAGCGCCTTTGGCTAAAAGATTTTCACCCACCTTACGGCCCATTTCTTGCAGCGCTAGGCGGTAAGCATCATCGGCTGGGAAGGTGCAGCCCAAGAAGATTTGGCCATCGGGGCCACCGAGGACTTGGTCATGGGTCGAGAGAATTTCAACCTCGCCAGCGGGGGTGACCCGGCCCTGTACGCTGGGAGAATATTTTTCGTCCCCTTCGATAAAGGCTTCCGCGATCGCCCCCAACTCCCCAATTTTGTGCTCAAACGATTCCCAGGTCTCGCTGTCGCACTGAAAGCGCAGCTGTGGCATGGCCGCTCTGATCGCCGCTGAGCGCTCGGTATGAGATGCTGTGCCCGGTGCCACTTGCCTCACATTAGAGAGTGAAAACAGCGCATTGCCCTCCCCAGAGAAGCCTTCGTTAAGCTTGATCACCATCCGCTGAAGATCCGGCTGACGCTCCCACAGTGAAGCTGCTACATCAGCTAAGTCATCCGCGTTGTGAGTCAGCTCACTACCGTCGGGTAATGGAATGCCGCACTCTGCAAAAATCTGACGGCTCCCCCCTTTCGTCCCCCAGTACAGCAGATCGGGATCGACCGCTAGTAACGGAATATCTAGTGCTAACGCCAGATCTCTTTCGAGTTCGGTCGCGTTATAGCAAGTCATATAGGCTTCATCGGGCTTGATCTTCGCCTTGATGCGCCGCAGCAGACGAGGGCGCGCGAGGATTTTCTCGCTCAATGGCCTAAGCGATGAATCGTAGGTGGCGAACAGATCGAGGCGATCGCGCGCGTGAGAACTCGGGATACCTGGCAGCAGCTCCAAATAGTAATCCACGATGCTGGGATGCAGCGGCTGAGATGTGACATAGATCAGGCGCGTTTCAGGATTTCGCAAGCGGATCAAAGAAAACAGCAGCCGTTCTTCATAGTGGTGCACCCCCTTTACCTTAGACAGTTCTGCCTGATCGAGGCTGAGAGATGGCACCACTAAAATTTGCCGAGGGCTACGGTCAAAATCATCAATAGAGCGCCACCGATCTGATAGCTGAGCCTGCAGCTGATGAAATCGTTCGATAGTGAGGCGATCGCGCTGAGCGTGACTCGCACCGAATGTAGCTTCAGCGGTGACCATGAGTGCCTCCTAGTGCAAATAGGCTATCTTTCAAAGCTTAATACGTGGTGGGTAGGTGTCGTTCTCTCCAATGGCCAAAAAAAATCGATGCGATTGTAGCAATCACACCGACTGTATTACTTAGGAGAGTCAAACTAGAAAGGCTATGGGGAGAAATAAGGGAGTGATCTAGGGGTCAGTCTGTACGCTTTGCTGTGGCTGTAAATACGCGATCATTTGCTCAACCCCCCGCTGAATACGACGAGTGACCGTCATCGGGCTCACCCCGATACGCTCTGCAACTTCCTTACGCGAAAGCCCTTTAAAGAAGACAAACTCAATTGCAGAGCGCGTTTTATCTTCGAGCTGGTTCATCGCTCGCTGAATCTGCTGACGGTCTTCTTCGAGTCCTTGCAGCAGCATGTAGTGAACATCAGGCAAAGTATCGCCTAGAGTAATGCTCGAATCGATTTGGTGGCAAACGGTCGCATCTAGACTCAGCGGCATCCGGTTTTTATTGGCCATTTTGACCTGACGCCATTCTTGAACAGAGATATTGACCGCCTCAGCCATTTCAATATCAGACGGCTGACGGCCATACTGACGAATGAGCTCGGCTTGGCGTTTTTGACCTTCCTTCTGCAAGTCTTGCCAGCGACGAGGGATCTTGACTGTAGTGCCGCGATCGCGCAAAAAGTGGAGCATCTCACCGCGAATATAGGGCACCGCAAACGAGCTAAATGCACAGCCCTGACCGGGATCGAACCGTTCAATCGAGCGGATCAAACCGATGTAGCCAATCTGCTCGAGATCCTCATACGGCTCAGCGCATTGATGGCTGACCCTATGAGCGATTTTACGAACTAAACCAGCATTGAGCCTAACCAACTGATTGCGAAGCTTGATTGAACGATCCTGTTTGTACTGCATGAGAAGTTCCATGCCACGGGAGCGAAGCTGAGCCGATTTTGAAGAAGCCATATCAATTGCAGAATTTACTGCGTCGAAGCGGTGGTGTTGCGTGAATTAAATTCATTCTCGGGAAGTGCTCCTTTACTCACCATCGTTGAAATACGGTAGTCGTAAAAACGGGCGCATAAATGCTTAAGCAAATACACCGACAGCCAGACAAATGACTCACTGCTATGAAGCTGCGAAATCCTTGACTTGCGGATGCTTTATCGCTTTAACTCGGTAGATGTTCTGAACAGATCCGCCTATTCTTTATGGGGTTTAAGAAGGCAGTATCGTTTCCCTGTAAGGCCGAAAACACCTTGCTTTACCACCGGGATTTTGCGGAAATTACCCCTTCTTTGAAGTGACTATTGAGCGCGCGTACCCATTGCCAAAATCCCAGTGCTAATGCTGATCGGCCCCGACTTCATGGATGGGCTATTAGCGGCAGGGCGATCGCAAACTTTTGTAATGGGCAAGAACCGTAATCGCCATCTGAGTGCGAATTCATTACACTCATTAGTGAAGACAATTGTTTAACTAAGGCTTATTTCAATGAGCAATACCAGTAACTTTCGCCAAGCGATTCGCGATGCTCAAGGCCAGTCGCTCATAGGCCCCAACGTGATCGCCAATGCGCTGCCCTTTGTCGGCGGTGGCCTGATTTTGACGGCTGCTGGCACCTTTGGCGGACTGAATGTGCTGAGAACCAATCCCAGCCTGTTCATGCCCACCTTCTTTGCGGCCATGATTGCGCAGCTGGTTCTGTTTTTTGTTGCTCGTGGCGTTGCCATGAAGGGCAACAACTCGACCGCTTTGCCGTTGCTAGCGACCTATGGGCTGCTGTCAGGCTATACCCTGAGCGGCTTAGTCTCGGTCGCCTTGCAAAGCAGTGGCGTTGGTATTCAGGGCGTCGGATTTGCTGCCTTTGCTTGCGGCTTGACCTTCATTGCGGCCCGGCCCATCGGCTCTAACCTGTCAGAAGCGGACGGCATGGCCCTGACGAAGACTATCCAGCTAGGCATTATGGCCCTGCTGGTGGTGATTATTGGCCAGTTCGCGCTGAGCTTCTTTGGTATAGTGGCTAGCCAGCCCATCGAAATTGCAATCTCAGCGATTGGCGTACTGCTATTTGCAGGGGCGGCTGTGGTGGACTTTTTCGTACTGCCTCGCACTTACACTGACGATCAGGCCCTACCTGCGGCGCTATCGATGTATCTGACATACATCAACCTGTTTGTATTTATTCTCCGTCTGCTGATTGCGATTAACGGCAGAGACTAACTGGCAAAGACTAAGGGCAAAGACACTTGAGTTCAGAGATCTGAATCAGGGATTTGGCCTATACTAAGTCCCTGATTGTTGCTTTTTCCCAAAGTTCTTTAACCTCAGTCATCTGTCTAAGACATCGTCAATCTTATGTTTGATACCACTACGCTTAAGCAGTCGCTTGAGTCTATTTCCCAGCGCCTGAGTAAAGCTCAGGAGTATCTTTGACGTTCCCGCGCTCAACGCCAAAATCAGCGATTTAGAGCAGCTATCGGCGCAGCCTGATTTTTGGGACGATCAAAGCCAGGCTCAAAAGCACCTGCAAGATCTCAGTGAGTACAAGTCCAGCCTAGAGCAAGTAGAGGGCTGGACGACTCACCTCGAAGATTCTGAAGCGGTTTTGGAGCTTTTGGAACTCGAGCCCGACGAGGCTTTGCTATCAGAAGCTGAAAGCATTGTCGGTCACCTCAACCGCGAGCTTGACCAGTGGGAGCTCAGGCAGCTTCTTTCTGGCCCGTATGATAAAGAAGGCGCTGTGCTGACGATCAACGCTGGGGCTGGCGGCACCGATGCGCAAGATTGGGCAGAAATGCTATTGCGGATGTACACGCGCTGGAGTGAGCAAAATAACTATCGCTTCACCTTAGTTGAAAAATCAGAAGGGGATGAGGCGGGGCTAAAGTCAGCCACGATGGAAATAGAAGGGCGCTATGCCTATGGCTACTTGAAGGGAGAGAAAGGCACGCATCGGCTCGTTCGGATTTCGCCATTCAATGCCAATGGCAAACGGCAAACTAGCTTCGCAGGTATAGAGGTGATGCCGATACTCGATGACAATGTGGAGCTAGATATTCCTGATAAAGATTTGGAAGTGAAGACCTCGCGCTCGGGCGGTGCGGGTGGTCAAAATGTCAATAAGGTGGAAACGGCGGTGCGGATTACCCACCTGCCAACGGGCATTTCGGTGCGCTGTACGCAAGAGCGATCGCAGCTGCAAAACAAAGAAAAAGCCCTTGCCCTGCTCAAATCCAAGCTATTGGTCATTGCTCAAGAGCAGCGTCTTCAAGCCGTTGCCGATATTCGTGGCGACATGGTAGAAGCGGCATGGGGCAATCAAATTCGCAACTACGTCTTTCATCCCTACCAAATGGTCAAAGATTTGCGCACTAGCGTCGAGACGACAGCCGTATCTGATGTAATGGATGGCGATTTAGAAGCGTTTATTCAAGCCTATCTTCTTCAGGAAAATCAGCTAGTGCCGGAAACTACTGTGTGAGCCCATAGGCCCGCTAGAGCAGATAGCCAAACATCCGATAGCCAGCCACCTTAGCAACTAACCCAAACAACTATGAGTACTCATCGCCCAGCGACCACCACACCCGAAAAGCCGATGCCCGCTCCTGTAGATGAGCCTGCTCCAAGCTTCATTAAGTTAGCCATGCGCAACATGGTCAAAAAAGGCGGGAAATCGCTCTATCACTTTTTCCTTTCGTTTACCGGACTGTTAGCGCTGTTTATTGGGTTAGCCTATCTCACTCGCTAGTATTCGATACCCATTTCTTTCGCCCTCACGAATCTTGAGCACAAATTTCAAACACAAATTTCGCAGCTTGGAATGCAGATTCTATGGCTAATGCAGTGCGATCGCCCATTCAATCGTCTGTTCAAGTAGAGGCTTTTGTTGAGGGTCCGGCGATCGCCCAAGTGAGTAAGATTGCGATCGCCCACTACCAAACCTGGTTCACCGTCTGGCTTAGCCACCTAGATCCTCAGCTTTCTCCGATAGACGCTTACGAAGTTAGCCTACGGCTGACTGACGACAGCGAAATTCAGCAGCTCAATACCGACTACCGACAGCAGGCTAAACCCACAGATGTGCTCTCCTTTGCCGCATTAGAAACTGATTTGCCCGGAGCAGATATCCTCCATCAGCAACAGCCTTTGTACCTAGGTGACATTGTTATTTCGGTAGAAACAGCGGCCCGACAAGCGCTTGATAGCCGCCGCACGCTGCCTCAAGAAATTGCCTGGCTAGCCGCTCACGGACTTCTGCACCTGTTAGGGTGGGATCACCCAGATGACGAAAGCTTGACACAAATGCTGGATCAACAGTCTCAGCTGCTGAGCTTGATAAGTATTCGCTAAGTTGGCACCGATCACTTTGTGCTGTTAGCTTGACACTGTTAGCTTGTCATATAAGTTATGTTTACAGCTCGCTAAGCCAACAGGACATATCTGCATATGTTTTCTCGTGATAGCCAATTTTCCGGTGATAGTCAGGTTTCTGCCGATAACCCCTCCCTCTCTCGTGATGTAACGCTGGCCGACAACCCAGGTTTGTCTGCTGACGGGCCGGAAATAGAGCGATCGCAGTCCTGGCAAGTCGCCTCCAACCTATTCACCAGCTTCAAATATGCCTGGGCTGGCATCACCTACGCCTTTAAAACTCAACGAAACTTCAGGGTTCATACTGGGGTAGGGGCTATAGCAATCGTTTTGTGCTGGGCGCTCAAAGTCAGCACGGTTGAAATTGCGGTCATCTGCTTGACTATCGGCGCGGTCTTGGTCATGGAAATTCTCAACACTGCCCTAGAGTCTCTAGTCGATCTGACCGTGGGGCAGACTTACCATGAGCTGGCAAAAATTGCTAAAGACTGCGCAGCCGGTGCGGTTCTCATGGCGGCGATTGTGGCACTGCTGATTGCTGCTCTGATTTTTGTACCGCCGCTCTGGGATAATTTACAAGCTGCTATTGCTTAATTGACAGGCATAGCTGATAGCATCACCGAAGAGATTGGCTTGCCATGATTCTGGTTATTGATAACTACGACAGCTTTACTTACAACCTCGTTCAGTACCTCGGCGAGCTAGGCCAAACCTTCAGTGTGGCCAGCGAGATTGAGGTATTTCGCAACGATCAAATTACTTTAGAAGAGATTAAAGCAAAAAATCCCAGCGGCATTGTGATTTCGCCTGGGCCGGGAACGCCAAATGATGCAGGCGTTTCGCTACAAATCATCGAAAAGCTAGGGCCGCAGATCCCAATTCTTGGTGTTTGCTTAGGTCACCAGAGCATTGGACAGGTGTATGGTGGCAAAGTCATTTCAGCCGCAGCGCTGATGCATGGCAAAACCTCGCCTGTGCATCACAACAACGCTGGCGTCTTTGCAGGGCTGGGCGATCCGCTGACGGCGACTCGCTATCACAGCTTAGTAATCGAGAGAGAAACCTGCCCTGACGTATTAGAAATTACGGCTTGGGTGGATGATGGCACGATTATGGGTGTTCGGCACCGCACGTACCCTCATATTCAAGGTGTGCAGTTTCATCCAGAAAGCGTACTGACTGAATTTGGCAAAGATCTGCTCAAAAACTTTCTGAAAGATCTCAAATAGCTGGCAGTTCTATAGCTTTTGTCACTTGGCTGAGATATAGAGCTTGGGCTAAGAGCCTTATGTAACAACGGGCCAAGCGACTAGCCTGTACCGTAGGCTTTGCCTTCTCGCAGAGTATGCATCCGGTACAGGCTATATCTTATTTCTGAGGGTTTAGCCACTTTTATAAATTGGCCCGTTCCGTAAACTGGTCCACTTCGGCTGTGCTAGATGTCACGCCATACGGCAGGATATATCAGGATATAGAAATTAAGTGGAAAAATTGATAGGGACACCATGAAACGGCGACAACTGCTGCAATACGCTAGCGCGAGCTTCATCAGTACTCTAGGATTAGGGCTGGCTTCTCACTACCAGTCTTATCAAGCTCAAGATGGAGCTTTGACGATTACGGCCCTGGGTCATACGGCCTTTCTCTTTGCGGGCGGTGGTCGCCGCGTTTTGGTCAATCCATTCAAGGCGGTTGGCTGTACGGCTGGCTACAGTGAACCGAGCGTGAGCGCTGATCTGGTTTTGCTGAGCAGTCGCTTATTTGATGAGGGATTTGTGGGCGATCGCTACACCAATACCCAGATCGTCGATGAACCCGGTGATTATACCGTCAATGGCCTAGCCATTCAGGGGGTCAGCATGCCGCATGATCGCCTCAACGGAAGACGCTTCGGTAATAACATCGCCTGGGTGTGGACTCAAGCGGGGACTAAGGTTGTTCACCTCGGTGGCGCCGCTGCGCCGATCGCTATAGAAGATAAAATTCTCATCGGTCGCCCGGATGTGTTGCTTGTTCCGGTAGGCGGTGGACCCAAGGCTTACACGCCAGAAGAGGCGGTTGAAGCCGTCAAATCGCTGAACCCCAAAGTTGTGATTCCGACCCACTACCGCACGCAGGCAGCGGACGCGGATACCTGCGATCTTGTCGGGGTTGATGATTTTGTGGCACTGATGGCAGGTACGCCGGTTACTCAAGGGGATAATACCTACAGTGTAGGGCCTGGTAGCCTACCTAGCAGCGGCATGCGCATCGAAGTTTTAAGCTATGCTTTTTAGCACGCAAAGCCCCCAAAGAAAGCCCCCAAAGAATCTTCCATGCAGAGTGAGTATCGTCAACGTCGCCAGGCTGTGTTTGAGTCCATTGGTCAAGGCAGCGCCATTTTTTGCAGTGCGCCGACAGCCGTGATGCACAACGATGTGGACTATCTGTTTCGCCAAGATAGCGATTTCTTCTATCTCACAGGATTCAATGAACCTCATGCGGTAGCGGTCCTTGCCCCGTCTCATGACGAGCACAAATTTGTTCTATTTGTTCAGCCAAAGGACAAAGAGAAGGAGACTTGGAGCGGCTACCGAACCGGAGTGGAGCTAGCGAAGGAGCGCTATGGGGCAGATGAGGTCTATCCCATTGCAGAGCTAGACGAAAAGCTAGCGGCGTACGTGGAAAAAGCGCCTCGGCTGTACTACCATTTTGGCCATGATCTGGCATTTAACCAGCGGATTATTGCGCTCTGGCAGCAGCTGCTTAGCAAAATGACTAAAAAGGGCACCGGCCCGGCGGCAATTGAAGATTCGAAGCTTTTGATGCAGCAGTTTCGCCGGGTAAAAAGCCCAGCTGAGCTAGAGAAGATCAAGCGGGCGATCGCGATCAGCGTGCAGGCTCACAATACGGTTCGTGAGCTGATTCGACCAGGCGTGTACGAATACGAAATTCAGGCCGCGATTGAGAATATTTTTCGCCGGGAAGGCGCGATGGGTCCGGCTTACCCATCGATTGTGGCAACGGGCAAAAATGCCTGCATTTTGCACTACGTGGAAAATAATCAGCCGTTGCAAGAGGGGGATTTGCTGCTAATTGATGCAGGATGCGCCTATGAATACTACAACGCTGATATTACCCGGACTTGGCCAGTGGGCGATCACATCTCGCCAGAACAAGAAATTCTCTACGACTTAGTCCTTCGAGCTCAGCTAGCTGCGATTGAGCAAGTGCAGCCCAATCTTCCCTTCAATGCCTTTCACGATGCGGCGACTCGCGTCATTACTACCGGATTAGTCGAGCTTGGATTACTCAGAGGCGATGTTGATAAACTAATCGAGGAGAAAAAGCACAAAGCCTTTTTTATGCACGGAACGGGTCACTTTTTGGGGTTAGACGTGCATGACTCAGGCATTTTGCGCAACTCTGATAAAACCTGGCAGCCCTTTGCCCCAGGCAATGTTGTCACAGTAGAGCCTGGCGTTTACATTGCGCCAAACTATGAGCCGGCAGACGGTCAACCAGAGATAGAAGCCCGCTGGCGAGGCATTGGTATTCGGATAGAAGACGACGTACTCGTTACCGAAACAGGCCATGAGGTGCTGACAGCAGCCGTACCGAAGGCGCTTAGGACACCTGCTAGAGAGCTTGTCATCCGTTAGATTCCTCATTATTAGGTTCATCATTAGAAAAGGTGATAGGCCCCAGATAAAGCCAACGCTAACTCAAGGGGCGATCAGCTAAGAGTCTTTGAAGGTAGCCTAAACTGTACGGATTCATGTGACCTACATAGAATCTGTACAAGGCATGCTCATAAACACAAATTGTTCTGTTCGCAGCGCAGATAGGGCAGGCTAATAGACGGAAAACTCAGAAAGAGACTGAGCCTATCGCTGGCAAATTTTTTAGAAGGGAGTCCTCAACTGTCGCTAGAACCATTTCATACTGAGGGCTATAGCCGTCGTCTCCGTAAGTGACTCACTAATGTAGTGAGCTAAGCGGCCAAAGCTGTCAGTGACGCGCAAACGTAAGCATGCCTCCGCACGCTGGCTGTAGGTGCCATTTTCGACTCAACTTCTCTGTTTACAAAGTGCTAACAAACCTTCAGAGTATCTAAAGCATTTGAAGTCCCCACCTAACAGCGAAGTGCGGATCATTTCGGACTTCGCAAGCCACCTTATAGTCAGCTCGTTTATTCGGTATTGAGGAATCCATTTGTGAGATTGAATCGTCTATTGCCCGGCTTAACTTTGGTGGGGGCGCTGCTATTGGCGTTACCCGCGGAGGCGGCCAGGCTACAGTTCTGGCGGTTTGACCCCCAAGCAAATCAGCTGATTTTTACAACCGATGACAGCGTTCAGCCGACAGCTCGGCTGGTTGCTAACCCTACTCGACTAGTGATAGATCTCCCTGGAACTACGCTGGTAACGCCTGAAATTCAGTCGTTTGAGGGTGCTATTCAGGAGATTCGCGTCGGTGTGCTAGATGCAGAAACGACTCGTCTTGTTGTTGAATACAGCGAAGGCTATTCAGTTGATCCAAGCCAAGTGCAGATCCGAGGAGAAAGCGCTCGTCAGTGGAGTGTGCAGCTGCCCGAAGCGACAGAAATAGACGGGCGATCGCCTATAAGCCTATCGAGTGATAGAGAAAACCGTGTCACCTACCAATCGGCTCAAGGCGCGAGCACTAGCATTCAAGGCATCACGGCGACTGCAGACGGCTTCTTTATTCGCACGGCAGGCGACGCACCCCAAATGACGGTTAATCGAACGGAGGAGGACGGGCAGCGCTACATTACCTTGATGTTTGATCAAGCGGCGATCGCCCCTGGCCTGACGCGATCGCGCCTTCCCCAGAACCGCTACAGCATCGATAGCTGGCAGCTAGATCAAGTCTCGACTGACCCGGCCAGCGTACAGATCACTCTGGCACTGGCTGAAGCCAGCCCTGATTGGGCGATTTCTGCGAGTGAAAGTGGCATTGTCATTTTGCCGGAGGATATTTCTATCAGCGACGTACCGGACCAGGGTGGCCTAGCGGAAACCGCCACAGCAGAGGCTGCAATCGCGGTTTCTGCTCCAGCTGCAATTGCCAGCAACGACCGCTTGCCTGCCGCCAACCGCGAGCAAACCCGTCAGCTAGAAACGCCTAGAGAGCTTTCTGCTGGAGAGCTGCCAACGTTACCCAATGGCCGATTTACGGTAGTTATCGATCCGGGGCACGGCGGACGCGATCCAGGAGCAGTAGGTATCGGTGGCCTCCAAGAAAAAGAAGTAGTCAACGATATTGCACCTAGGGTGGCGGCTCTCTTACGTCAGCAAGGTGCCAATGTGGTGATGACGCGCGATCGCGATATCGAAGTTGACTTAGCGCCTCGTGTGCAAATCGCCGAACGGGCTAACGCATCTGTTTTTGTCAGCATTCATGCCAATGCTATAAGCATGAGTCGCCCTGACGTCAATGGTTTAGAGACATTCTATGCCTCTGATGCAGGCCAGCGCTTCGCCAATACCGTTCACAGCACGGTGCTCAGTGAAATGAGGATGCGTGATCGCCGCGTTCGCAGTGCCCGGTTCTATGTCATTCGTCAAACGTCCATGCCCGCTATTTTGATCGAAACAGGATTTGTCACTGGCGCAGAGGATCAGCCCAACCTCGCAAATCCAGCCTGGCGAGAGCGTATGGCTGAGGCGATCGCGCGAGGCATTTTGATCCACTTGCAGCGCGGTTTGTAGACAAGCGCTGCCAGAAGAGCTACTTTGTCAGGGCTACTTTTTCTCAGGATGCTGGACAGCTTCGCAGGCGACGCTGAGCTTGCCGAGATAGTGAATCATTTGATGCAACCGACCGGCATCCCGCTGATTGAAGTGCAGCGCTAGGCAAGGCAAGGCGGCGGTCTCATCCCCTCTTTCTACGTCAAAAGCAGAGACCGCTCTAATCTTTCCTTGGCTGAGCAGATCGCCAAACTCTGCATTTAGCTGATCGATACCGCCAGCCCGCAGCGGTGCTTTCAGCCGAATGACTAGCTCACCTTGCACATAGCGACTAGAGTGATACATCCGGTAGAAGCTCTCAATATGCGCTAGCGCATCGTCTAGGCTATCGGTGAGATGGTACAAACTGGTGTCATCCGGGCTGATTAATGCTTGATCGAGTAGGCGATTGCGGATGTAGTAGTCCCAACTCTTCCAATAGTTGCCGCCAGGCTTGTCTATGAGTACTAAAGGCATCGGATTGGCTTTGCCTGTTTGAATCAATGTCAAGGACTCAAAGGCTTCGTCTTGGGTACCAAAACCGCCGGGAAATAGGGCGATCGCATCGCTTTCTTTTAAGAAAAATAGCTTACGGGTAAAAAAGTACTTAAAATCTAGCAGCTTAGGATCGCCTGCCATCACTGAGTTTGCCCCTTGCTCAAAAGGCAGACGAATATTGAGGCCAAACGAGCGATCGCGCCCCGCCCCTTCATTTCCGGCCTGCATAATCCCCGGCCCGGCTCCAGTCATTACCATAAAGCCTTGCTTCACAACGCGCCGAGCAAACTCAGCTGCCATCTGATACTCCGGCAAATGACTAGGCGTGCGCGCCGAGCCAAAAACTGTAATCTTGCGAATATGGCGATAGGGAAAAAATGACTTGAATCCCTCCTCCATATCCAATAGAGAGTGGCTTAATATTTTCCAATCTAATCGCTCAGCCTCCTGGCTAGACATCCGCACTAAGGTTTCAAAAATCTGCCCAATTAGCTCACTGTGTTCCAACTCGGGTAAGCGATTGAGCACATTGAGCACATCAGAGCGCAGCCGCTCTCCGCTCTGATCGCCTGTACGACCATCCGAGTCTGGCAAAGAGGAAGCATCCATAGTTGTCATGCAATAGAAATTAAAGGCAAATCGCAAAAATACTCATTAAAAAAAGGGTCTAGATAAAACTAGAACCCTTTATTCAAATACTGGTAAAACACAGACTTTAAATACTAGCCTTCAAATACTAGCTTAGAGTATTGGCTTAAAACATTGGCGAAGTTCTACCGGACAGTGAATTGTTCGCTTTTTAGAAAATATCAAAGGTACTTCTCTAACGTATTTGCTAGCGTTGTTTTAGGCACAGCCCCGACGACCATATCAACGCGCTGTCCCCCTTTGAAAATCATCAAAGTAGGAATACTGCGAATGCCGTACTGACTCGCTACGCTGGGATTTTCGTCAGTATTGACCTTAACCACTTTTACCTGGCCGTCATACTGTTCAGAGATTTCGTCTACAACTGGTGCAACCATGCGGCAAGGACCACACCAGGGGGCCCAAAAGTCCACCAAGACTGGCGTCTCACTCTCCAAAACTTCTTGCTTAAATGTCGAATCAGTAACCTGTGCGGCTGACATTCCTATAAATCCTTGTCACTCATATTTGCTGATCTTACCATAGCCAAAACCTGCCTTTGGCCGCGATTAGCTACAGATTTCTATCAATTGCCCTGAGCTTTCAACGCTATTGACAAATTTGGCCATTAAGCCGTCCCAAAGAGGATGGCAAAAAAAGGAACCGCCCAAATCCGAAGATTTGGACGGAGTGTGGTGTGAGGAGTGAACGGAAACTTGCGTCTCCGCTTCTTTTCAATTGTAAAAGACTCTTCGTGATTTGCCACGGATTTAGCGCGCTATCAGAGAAAAGTCTTAAGATTTGTCAGCAAGCTGACGGTTGTTTTTGTGCGCTCCTGATATATCTGATACCGATTAAAAGATCTCGGCTCTTTGCAAGTAATGCTGACGCTATTTTCCCATCCCCAACTGCTGAGCCTTTTGGTAAACCTTGCCCTCTGTTAGCAAAGAGGGGGCAATGACGATTTCGACCTGCTGCATTTCTTTGATATTTTCAGCGCCTAAGGTGCCCATGCTGGTAGTCAGCGCGCCCAAAAGGTTGTGGGTTCCGTCATCTAGCTGGGCGGGGCCTCTCAAAATTTGCTTTAGCGTACCGGTTGTTCCGACCTGAATGCGAGTTCCTCTGGGCAACACCGGACTAGGTGTTGCCATTCCCCAGTGGAAGCCACGGCCAGGCGCTTCTTGGGCCCTGGCAAACGGAGAGCCAATCATGACACCATCGGCTCCTGAGGCTATACATTTGCAGATATCGCCCCCGGTAATCAGCCCACCATCGGCAATGACCGGGATATAGCTGCCTGATTCTGAGTGAAAATCGTCTCTAGCAGCGGCGCAGTCTGCCACGGCGGTGGCCTGAGGCACGCCTACCCCGAGAACGCCGCGAGACGTACAGGCTGCGCCCGGCCCAATCCCGACCAAAACGCCTGCTGCGCCTGCCTGCATTAGCTTGAGCGTCACCTCATAGGTCACACAGTTTCCTAGCAGTACTGGCATCGGCATTTTCTGACAGAACTCAGCGAGATCTAGCGGAGAGACTGACTGAGGGGAGAGATGATCGGTTGAAACGACTGTTGCCTGCACAAACACAAGATCAGCGCCAGCATCAGTCACCGTCTCACCAAATTTAACCGCGCCTGCTGGCGTCAAACTCACAGCGGCAATTCCGCCTTTTTCCTTGATTTCGCCAATTCGCTTTTGAATGAGCGCCGGCAAAATGGGCTGAGCATAGAGTTCCTGCATCAAGGGCACGAACTCGCCCTTGCCCACCGAGGCAATGCGATCTAGCACCGGATTGGGATCTTCGTAGCGGGTTTGAATCCCTTCGAGGTTGAGGACACCTAAGGCTCCTAAGCGAGAGAGTTCAGCGGCCATCGTGACGTCAACCACGCCATCCATCGCACTGGCGATAATCGGAATTTCTCTGGTGATTCCCCCTATTTCCCAGCTCGTATCTGCTAACTGGGGGTCTAGCGTTCTTGTCCCAGGGACCAAAGCAATTTCATCAATTCCGTAAGCGCGTCTCGCTGTTTTACCCCGACCAATTTGAATATCCACGTCCGTACTTATTTCCCAAGGAAGCATCTAGCTAGCCTAGCAAAGAAAGAAATCGATTGCGCAACTGGGTTTTTGTCACTCGGTTTTGATAGCAGATAGTCATAGGTAACAGCGAAACCAGTAAGATGCTTAAGGGTTCTCAGCTGCTGTAGTTTGTGAACTTTTCAGTGGTTGTTTGTAGTGTCTTATGTTCTTTAACTGATTGCCCATAGTGAACATTTCGTCTCTCAAGTTTTTCAAGAATCTCCGAGCGACCAACCGTCAGTTTGCTGTCATTGGCTTGGGCCGATTTGGCCGCGCTGTTTGCCTTACCCTGCACGGTATGGGCTATGAGGTAATGGGCATAGACTCTAATGAAAACAGAGTTGCTCAAGTGCTCACTGACCAAATCGCGGCTCACGCGGTGCAGCTCGACTCGACCCAACCCTCGGCGCTTGTAGAAGCCGGTATTCCCGACTTTGATACGGTGATTGTGGCTATCGGTAATTATGTTCAAGAGAGTATTATCACCACGCTAAATGTCAAAGAAGCTGGGGTTGCGAATGTCGTTGCCAAAGCCTCTTCTGAAATTCACGGCAAGCTGCTGATGCGGGTGGGCGCAGATCATGTGGTGTTTCCGGAGCATGAGATGGGCTGTGAGCTGGCGCGATCGCTCACCCGCCCTGGCATCCTAGATCGCTTCGAGCTCGATCCTGACCACAGCATTGTGGAGGTTTTGGTACCTCAATCTTTCGCGGGTAAGACAATTATGGAAGTTGATTTGCGCAATAACTATGGCCTGACGCTGATGGCAATTAGCAAAGAAGATGCGAAAGAAGACGATAACGATAAGTTCATTATCAACCCTAGTCCGGTGAGTCGGCTGAAGGGTGGGAGCTTGATGGTGGTGATTGGCGATAACAAGGGGATTGATAAGCTGCCAGTTTAGAGCTCAAAGGAAATAGCAGCTGAGAGCATCAAGGAGCGGCGGGTGAAGGTAATCGGGTTAATGAGTGGGACTTCGGTCGATGGGGTGGATGCCGCGCTGACGGAGATATCAGGCTCGGGGTATGCCGTGCAAGCGGCGCTGATTAAGGGTATTACCCATGCGTATTCGGAGGATTTGCGATCGCGCATTTTGGCGCTGTGTGCAGATGAGCCAACGACGCTGGCAGAGCTGGCAGAGCTAGATGATGCGATCACCCATCATTTCGTTCAGTCCATTCATGCCCTCGATATTGACCTTACAAGCGTCGAGCTGATTGGATCACATGGGCAAACCCTCTACCACCGACCCCCTCAAGCGCCTCGACTAGGCTATACGCTACAGCTAGGTCGCGGTGATCTGATTGCCCAGCTTACCGGCTGCCAGACAATCAGTAACTTTCGGGTGGCTGATATCGCGCTTGGGGGGCAAGGCGCACCGCTGGTTCCCCTTATTGATGCTTGCCTATTTAGTCAGCCCGATACCGATCTGGCCGTCCAAAATATCGGCGGTATTGGCAACCTCACCTATCTACCGTCCTGGAACAAAAAGGCTTCTTCTGATCCTATCTCGCCTATGGGCGTCAGGGGATGGGATACGGGGCCGGGAAATGCCCTGATAGATTGGGCTGTGACCAAGCTCTCTGATGGTCGCCAAAACTACGATCACAATGGGGAGTGGGCGGCCCAAGGTGCACCCCATCGAGCACTCATAGAGCGGTGGCTACAGCAGCCGTTTTTTCACCTGCCACCACCAAAATCTACGGGCCGCGAACTGTTTGGCGCTGCTTACGCGCAACAGTGCTGGCAGTCGGCTCAAGCATACAGCCTAAGCCCTGAGGACTTTTTGGCGACCCTGGCAGATTTTACAGCGGCAACGATTGAGCTGAGCTATCGCCGATTTTTGCCCGCTGTTCCAGGCAAAATCCTGGTCGGCGGTGGCGGCAGCCGCAACCAATATCTAATGAGTCGGCTCCAGTCGCGGTTGCCTGAGTCCAGTGTGCTCTCGACGGAGCACTGCCAGATTGATGCTGACTATAAGGAGGCGATCGCCTTTGCTATTTTGGCTTACTGGCGTAGTCGCAATGTCTCTGGCAATTTACCCAGCGTGACGGGCGCATCTCGACCCTGCTTACTGGGTGAGGTCTGGACACCTTAGCTGTAAGACTCACTTATAAGGCTCAGTGTTTAAGGGCCAGGCTCAGTGTTTAAGGGCCAGGCTCAGTGTGCCGGCCAGTGCTTTGAAGGCAGGTTTGAGCGCCTGGATGGGCACTCTAAAGGCGCTGGTAATAGGAATAGCGCTGTGGCCCACAGCTTTTTACTCGAGCCCGGTCGATGGACTTTGCAAGGCACCTGGCTCACCCGAGATACGCTGCCTGCACTGGTTAAGGGCAAGCTTTTAGTGGCCTGGAAACAAGATAGCTGCTTCATGATCGCCACCAAACTTTCTTTTCTAGAAGGCGATCGCGCCGATATTGTAATCCAGTCACGCGGGCGAATGACTAGCCAAGAGCGGCAGTATACCTTTGTCTTACAGCATAGCCTTTTGGGCCAGGTTGAAGGCGAGGGCTGGATTGCGCCAGCGTCTATTATCCAGCGCTATTGGGGTATCAATGACAAGCAGCGCCGTACTGGCTTCGAGACGCTGCGACAGATCAGCGCCCAGCGCTA
Source organism: Phormidesmis sp. (assembly GCA_049680585.1). Taxonomy (GTDB): domain Bacteria; phylum Cyanobacteriota; class Cyanobacteriia; order Phormidesmidales; family Phormidesmidaceae; genus Phormidesmis. The sequence continues at coordinate 1,514 of JBAUIB010000454.1, read as the reverse complement.
TCACTTTTCGGGCGGGATGATGGCCGGTCACTATCTCACGAGCACCATAGAAGCAGAGCTTGCTCGCCAATGATTAAGGTAGATGCTAACACGGGCCGCAAAGTCTCCAATCGATATGACTTAATCGAGATCATTGGCCAAGGCTCAATGGGAAAAGTTTACTTAGCAGATGACTCTCTCCTTGGCGGGGTGCCGGTTGCCGTCAAGTTTCTGTCACAAACGCTGCTGAACGAAGATATGCGCGAGCGCTTTTTTCGCGAAGCAATGACCTGCGCGCAGCTAGGTCAAAAGAGCATGCATGTGGTTCGTGTGACTGACTACGGGGTCAACGAAGATGATGTGCCCTTCTATGTCATGGAATATCTCAAAGGCGATAGCGTAGGTCGCATGGTGCAAAAGCAGCCGCTGCCCGTGCCGAGGTTTCTAGGACTGGTTCGCCAAATTTTATTAGGGCTAAAGACGGCTCACAGCGGTATTTTGGTCAATGGAGAAGCGATTCCGATTATCCATCGGGATATCAAACCCAGTAACATTTTGGTCGCCTCTGATTTGTCTATGGGGGAGCTAGTGAAGATTTTAGACTTTGGGATTGCTAAGCTTTTGCAGGTGGGGAGCAAGCAGACAAGTACTTTCATGGGGACGCTGGCCTATGCCTCACCTGAGCAGATGGAGGGGCGCGAACTCGACAGTCGCTCAGATATCTATAGTCTGGGCATCATGATGTATCAAATGCTCTCAGGGACCCTGCCGATTAAGCCAGATAGCAACACGTTCGGCAGCTGGTATAAGGTGCATCGACTGGCTCAGCCCAAATCATTGACTGATTTTAAGACGGGTATCTGTGTGCCGAAAGCGCTGGAGGATGTCGTCATGGCCTGCCTCGCCAAACAGCGAGAAGATCGCCCCGGCAGTGTGGATGATATTTTGGAGGCGATCGCCCCGTTAGAAGATCGCTTTGGCTCCGGATTTCATATTTCTCAGCGGATTAACGCCACTCTCTCGAAGCTGCCAGTCGTTAAAAGTCTAGAACCGCAAGCTCCAACGGCAATACCGGCTTCAGAAGATGACTTTTGCCTACAGCAGCGCTGGCCGCTGGCGATGCCAATTGCCCAGATTGTATTTCCTCAACTGCTAACACCCACAAAAGGCGATGTAGAAAGCGAGCTAACTAATGGGATGAAGTGTGAAAAAATCCCTACTCTATGGGCGATGATGCCGACTGTAGAAATCGAACGACGAGTGCTTAATACCCGCTACAGCAACTTCATGTGCACCATGACGCCTCATCCGATGGTGCTTTGGCTGACGGCCTTCTATAACAAAGAAGAAGGCCCCCGCTGGCTGCCTTGCTACCTCGATTTAAAAACAAACGCTTCACAGCAGTTGCTTTGGGCGCTAGCAGACATCCAGCAGTATCGCATCTTGTTCTTTGCAGAAGAGGCGCCTCACCCCTGCCTGCATGTGCGGACACTGACGATCGCTGCCAGCCAACGAAAACTATTTCAAGAATGGGC
>JBAUIB010000453.1:0-8256 GCA_049680585.1 Phormidesmis sp. | reverse complement strand
TCCGCCGTGACAGGGCGGTGCTCTAACCAATTGAACTACAGGCCCTTGAGAGGCTTTTAGGCTCTTGTATTGGGCTGCTTAGGTAAGCTTCCCTTCTCAAGGCGATCTCCATTGTGCGGACTTGGGGACGCTTTGTCAAACAAAAAATAGGACAGCTAAAAGTTCCCCTTAGCACTCAAAGCGGTGACAGGCTAGCCAAAGCGATTGCAGACAGCGCTTATTCGGAGCGATCGCCAACTACACAAGAGATACCAGCTCAATTTATCAGCAACTATTCTTGACTGTATCAATAGCTTTCATCGAGATTATCGTAATTTCAGCGATGAGAATTGCAAATGAAAACTTCTAGAGCTGACAATACTTTCGCTCTCATAACCCTTAAGCGCCTACAAACGAACATATGCACGGATCATACGGTCTTTTCTTTCTCGCCACACTGTTGAGAATGGATATTACAAACATATTTATTGTTATTGAAAACGTATGTCATTAGCTGTAGGATTGCGGATGTAGTATTCTCCTTGTGCAAACATGGCTAGGAACGTAAAAACGGCAGAACTTTTTCTATCGCTGGGCTTGGCAGCTTCCTTGTTTACAGCTTGCGCAGCTCCGGAAGCAGGGGGCGAAGCGGCTGAAGACGGCACTTCTGTCGAAGAAGTTGAAGGCGGTGAGGGCGGCGAAGGTGGCGAAGGCGGTGAAGGCGGTGAAGGGGCCTCTTCTAACAAAAGTTTGAACTGGGCTAATACCTTCGATGAGGCAGCCGTCATCTCTGAATTTACTAACAATGTTGTCATTCCTAAGTACGAGCAGTATGCAGCTGACACCGCTGAGTTGACTCAGGCAATTGAGGCGGTTGTCAGCGCTCCGAGTGAAGAGCACTTGCGGAGGGCTCGCGATGCCTGGACATCTGCGCGGATCGCTTGGGAGCAAACAGAAACTTTTGCCTTTGGTCCGGCAGGTTCGATGGGATTCGATGGCGCGATGGATTCTTGGCCAGTCAATCAAACCGATATTGAGCAGATTTTGGCGGGCGATGAGCCGATTACCCCGGAGAGGGTTGCTCAGCTACAAGACACTGAGCGCGGCATGCACGCGATTGAATACATTTTGTTCGGGACCGATGCGAGCAAACCCCTGATCGAATTCACTGATCGCGAGCAGCAATATCTCCAAGCGCTGGGTCAAGATCTCACCACCTCTGCTGATGCTTTGCTAGCAAGCTGGACTCAAGGTATAGAAGGCCAGCCAGCCTATCAGAGTGTATTTGCCAGTGCTGGCAGCGCCGACAATGCGGTTTACCCAACGACAGCTGCTGCCGCTCAAGAACTGGTTTCAGGCATTATCGACAGTCTTACGGAGGTAGGCGAAGAAAAGCTAGCCGCTCCGTTTGAAGCGCAGGATCCGGGAGGCTTGGAAAGCCGATTTAGCGCCCAAACGATCAATGATCTGACGAGCAACTTGCAAAGTGCTGAAAATGGCTATCTTGGCGAATTTCCGGGGGAGACGTTGACCGCAGCTGCCAGTATCAGCACCTATGTAGCAGCGATAGATCCAGCCTTAGATGAGAAGGTAAAAACCCAGTTTACTGACGCCAGTGAAGCATTATATTCGGTGCCGACTCCTTTAGAAGAAACGCTGACAGAGACGACAGCGGCGGACGATATTGAACAGGCGATCGCTGCCATTTTGACTGTTAGAACAACTATTGAAAACGAAGTTGTTCCTTTGATCTGAAATTTGAATATGAATATGAATCTATAGCTTTGGCCGCTTAGCTTACTACATGTTGCTCGCTAGAACCGTTATGCACTGCGGGCTAAGTGGCTAGCCATCGTACGTAGGCGTAGCCTTCTCTGCGAGTATGCATCCAACGACAGCTATAGATTCCGCGCACGTTCTCTATATTTTTTGAACAGTCATGGCTTCTGCTCGTGCATCTTCGCGATCGCTCGCATATATAGTGCTGTTTATCGCAGCCAGCATTCTTGCCGTTTTACTTTCCGTTGGCATCAGAGGTCACGATGCCAGCCTCCCAAAAAACTATCAAGCGGGCGGCGCAACTACTTTCTACAACCGCTCTTCTCATGCCTTCTCCCAACCGGCTCCCGGCTTAACCGCCGAAGAAATGGATTTACACGCTGAAGGCGACGCTGCTTTTGATGCGATTTTTGTCACTGCCCCTGCGCCCGTCAACCCTGGACTGGGTCCCACATTCAACAACACCTCTTGCAGCGGCTGCCATATTAAAAATGGTCGAGGCATGCCGCAGCTTGGGCAAGCCCTTGTCCGTATCAGCTTACCGGCGGATCAAGGATTACCTAAGGTCAAAACAGAGGGCGTAGTGCCCGAGCCCGTGCTTGGCACCCAGCTGCAAGATAGCGCAATCTACGGCGAGCAGCCTGAGGCTAAGGTGGCGCTAGCGTGGGGCGAAACGAGCGGTGAGTATCCAGATGGAGAAGCGTATCGACTGCGATCGCCTCAACTGACCCTTTCTGCCATAGACGACAGCAAGCCTATTAGCAAAAGCCTGCTGACCTCACTGAGAATACCGCCGCCGATCTTCGGTGTTGGCTTGCTAGAAGCCATTCCTGCTCAAACGCTGGCAGAGCAAGCCGATCCAGCAGACAGCAACAACGACGGCATCTCAGGGCGAACAAACCGCGTCTGGAACTTTGAGAACGCACAGATGGACGTTGGCCGCTTCGGTCTAAAAGCCAATTCGGCCAATCTGATTTCACAGACAGCCACCGCCTACGCTCATGATATGGGCATTGCTAACCCGCTTCTGCCGAACGAAGACGGCACTCAAGACATCGATTTGGAAACCGTGAAAGCCGCTGCCTTTTACACGCAAACGCTGGCTGTACCCGCCCGCACCCAAATCGAGGATCCAACGGTACAAATAGGTGAAAGACTGTTTGCCGAGGCTAACTGCGCCGTCTGCCATTTGACCACTATCAAAACAGGGCCAGCGAGCGTAGGTGCATTGGCTAACCAAACTATCCAGCCCTACAGCGATCTGCTCCTACACGATATGGGTGAAGCGCTGGCGGATGGCCGACCAGATTTCGAGGCGACTGGGCAAGAATGGCGGACTACGCCGCTGTGGGGCTTGGGCCTCACGCAAACGGTTTTGCCTTACTCTGGCTACTTACATGATGGTCGTGCGCGCACGGTCGAAGAAGCGATTCTTTGGCACGGCGGCGAGGCAGAGGATGCGAAGCAGGCATTTATGGCGCTAGGCAAAATAGAACGTCAGGCAATGCTCAAGTTCTTAAATTCGCTTTAGCAAACCATCAGTCTGGAGAGCTTTTCGGCGCTTCTATAGCATCGAGCCAGTGGGTAAGCGCGTCTGTAGTTGTCAGCGTGGGTAGGTGATCGCCTAGCTGCTCAATTTGGCTCACGCTCAGATCGCGAAGCCGAAGCCGAACCGCTGATGGCAGTGGCCCTAGCGTATTTACGAGCAAGCGTAACAGAAGGTTTAGCTCACCCTCTCGGCGACCTTGCTCTAGTCCCTGCTCTAGTCCCTGCTCTAGTCCCTGCTCTAGTCCCTGCTCAATGCCTCTTCTCATCCAGCTAGTAACAATTTCCATCAACGCTGCTCGCTCTTCGGGTTCTGTGCGGCCTATTTCAATATTAAACGTTGATTCTTCTTCAGGCGTGAGCTCTAAATAAGTATCTACGAATCCAGAGATGAGCTGCATTCTAGCCGGATCTAGCTTTAGCGTTATCAGCAAGCGCAGGCATTCTGCTTTTACCTTGGGACGATCTGCTTTAGCGATGCTCATTTTAGCCATGAGCGCAGAGGCGGCTGGGTTCTGTTTTGATAAAAAGTCTCGCCAGTTGAGCTGGTTAAGCTGAATGACCCGATAGTTAAAACTCAGCACCGAAAAATCTGGGAAGTCTATTCTGAACTCGCTGGGCGCAGATACCTTGGGCTGATCATATGAGAATACGACAATTGGATAAACCGGATGCCGGTGCTTTTCTAGAAGGCGCGCAAAGTAGCGAAACATGCGCTTGCCAAATTCTGCTTGTGCGGTGGCCTGGTTCTCTATGTGAATCAGAAAAAATGAAGGCGCACCGCGGAACTGCACCTGAGCGAGCAAATCGGTTTCGTAGCGATCGCCTGCCGTCACATCAGTAAAAACTTCCTTATCCAAAAAGGTAATTGAGTCGGGCTCGATATAGCTCAGCACTTCTGGTAGAAACAGGTCCAGAAATTCAACAAAAAATGTTGACAGCAGTTCTTTAAACAGCCGGTCGTGGTCAATCATCGCCAGGAGGGCCTTTCCAAAAGGGCTTGGCGAAGTTCACTAACCAGTCTTTGACGCGATAGGTCGCCTGACAGTCGTCTTCGTTGTAGCGCAAAATGGTGTCTAGATAGGTGCGATCGCCCGTCCTTAGCCAGTCGTCATACCAGCAAATCGACTGCGCGCCATTGGCATCTTCGTCGCGCCAGTCGAAGCCCATCCACCGGGCCAAATGCTTTAGCGCATAGCTTTCTACCGGCAGCGCCACGGCATCGACGACGCGCTTGTGAATATCGATAAAGCGATCCAACAAATCTTCCACATCCATACCACCTGTCCCATACCGCTCACCGAGCCGTCTGACCGTTTGCGCTTCGTAGGGACAAAAGTGATAGACCGGTGCGTTGGGATAGCGATCCATCAAGGCTAGAAACTCGAACCAGGCGGCCTCTTCGTGTTCTGGAACTTCAGCAACCAGCGCGTGAAATGTTTCGGCGTTCGTTTGATTGTCAACTACCAGTACCCCATGTAGATAAATCAAGTCTTTGTCAGGAGCAGCTTCAATATCGAAGTAGAGTTCAATGTCGGTGGTAGGAACATGGTCCGGCGTGAGGGGAAAAAGGCCGGTATGGAGACGAGCGATCGCATTGCCTGTCCAATTCGCCTGCGCCTGAAAAACCATCTTTTCTGTAATCGGCTGCTCTACGTCCAGTGAATGCGCCAAGGAGAGCGGCTGCGCATTTGCCAATGCCTCGACGGTGGTAATCCCCATCTCCACCAAAACGGGATAGCGCTTCTTGGTGACACCCGGTAGCAAAGAAAGGTGGTTTTGATCACTGGCCTCTTGGTAGCAATGGCCTAACCAAGGGCACATGTCACAGCGGCTACGGGAGATAAAAACTTCGGGTGCTTGCGAAGTGGTCAGTACGCCGCCTGCGGGATCTAGGCAATCGTCTAAAGCTGCTTGCAGCTTGGGCACGTAGCGTTCGAGGCTGACAGCGTACTGTTTTTCTTTGAGAAACAGCCAAGTGGTTTCGGGCCATGCGCCTTGCACTTCGGCAAGAATATAAGCGTTGAAGGCAGCGACGAGCTGATATTCAGGTTTGGGCTTTTTCCCGAGTTTGACGTTGTAGGGCACGTAATACCAGTCGCCTAGCCAGGATTTGCCAGGGCATTTCACCAAGACATCAGGCTCGCTGCGATACAGAGTATTGCCGGGGCCTTGGGCAATGAGAACGCCGCGATAGATAGTTTCTACCCCTTCGGCCATCATTCTTTGGGTGGCCTGGGCGCCGGCTTCCCAGTCGCGTTTCGGGTAGGTAGGGCGGCTGAGGGGCTGAAATTGAGCGAGTATGGTTTGCCGGTGTTGGGCGCTGTCTTCGCGGAGTTTTACAAAGTAGTCGCTTGGCGGATCTTTGAGAGTGGGATCTCCGTAGCTGTCGAGATATACGCGGCGACGACAGCGGTGGTAGTGGAACAGCATGTGGTCGGTGAACCAAACTGAGGCCGCTGTTTTAGCCGGTGCAGGCTGCGTTGTACTGACGAGGTTGGAGGCTAATTTAGAGAAATCGCGCCGTACAGTTGACAAACTGACCGAGACCGGAAACTACCTTGCTAGCGTAGCGCATTTAGGGGCGTGCCTAAATGTCACCAATGGGCAGCGTTCGCTTACCTACTCAGCAATCCCCCGCTCAGCCGTCGCAATGCTTTGTGCACCATATCGGCGTATTTCAGCTCACCTGTAAAAATCTTACCCATTGCCCTTGTGGCCGAAGGCTGATGCAAAATTGCCCTGTAGCTCAGATGGGGCGCTGTGTAAAAGGCTTTCGCTACGCGCGCCGCCAGCCGCATTTCGCTGCCTAGTTCAGTGGCAATTAGCTGGCTGTAGTCTGCTAGCGCTGTCGGATCTCCCTGTAGGGCAAGGGCGATCGCCTCTGCCGCCTTCACTCCTGTAAATATCGAAGGCCGAATTCCCTCTGCTGTAAACGGATCGACCACGCAAGCCGCTTCTCCAGCTAGCAAGGCATTTTGCGCATGCAGCCGCTGATCGCCATCCCACAAACACACTGGATGTCCGTGCTTTTGCTCACTGGCCCCATCCACGCCAAACGCCGCTGCGTAGTCCACCATCGGCTGCACCAAGTCTCGGCCCTTACGCTGGTTTGTACAAAAAGCGCCGCTGCCAATGGAGTAGCCATCGCTTTTAGGAAAGTTCCATACATAGCCATTCTTCAGCAGGCCAAACTCAAAATGCACCACATGACCGTCTTCTACAGCCAGCTTCGGCTCAATTTCAATCGCACCCGCAATACTGGTCTGCCGCTCTGCAAACCCTAACCACTTCGCCATCGGTCCGCGCCCGCCATCAGCCGCGATTAAATACTGACCTTCTACTATCTCGTTTTGATGGGTTGTCACCTGCCAGCGCCCACCCACGAAAGCAATGCCTACAACTTTGGTGTTATCTCGCAGCACCGTTCCCTCTGCCTGAGCTTGCTTCACAATGTGGTGATCAAACTCGTTGCGCCGCACCATCCAAATCGGAGTCTCTAGATCAGCTTCAATGACCTCGCCCAGCTTCCATGTGTAGCGAGCACGAGTGACCTTTTGCGAAATAACCGGCTCAAAGCTAAAGTCAAACCAGTCTGCAATTTCAGGGGAAACGCCCCCGCCGCAGGGTTTGTATCGAGGGAGCGAAGCCTTCTCGAGCAGCAGCACCTGGTGACCTTTTCGGCTCAGTTGATAGGCCGCGCTCGCCCCCGCCGGTCCGGCGCCAACAATAATGCAGTCGTAGGTGCGCTCAGTCAGTGGCATATCGTCAGAATTCCTGAAGAGAAGGCTATAAAGCTCATCCAAGTCTACCCATTGACTGTACTTGTTTGGTAGTTGAAGCGAAATTACCAAACCCACTTCAAGCTGGCATCTACCGACTAACGTTCACTAGACCTATACGAGGACACATATCTGCTAGCGGGCAGCGATCGCACTGAGGATTTTGCCCTTTGCAAATGTTTTTGCCAAAGGGCATCAGCAGCTGATTGGTCTCAATCCAGTAGCCCTTCGGCAGCTTTTCTTCTAACGCTTTTGTCGTCTTTTCTGGCGTTTTGGTAGCCACATAGCCCCAGCGGTTCATCACTCGGTGCACATGTACATCTACGCTGATGTAAGGCTGCCGGCAGGCAATACCCAACGCCAAGTGAGCGCACTTAGGACCAACGCCTTTGAAGCTGAGCATGACGGTTTCGTCGCAGGGGAGTTCGCCATCATAGTTTTCTACAAGGGTAGTGGCGATCGCCCAAATCTGCCCTGCTTTGCGTTCAGCATAAGTACTCTTCGCAATCAGTCGCTCAATCTCTGCTACTGATAGCTCGCTCATCGCCTGAGGCGTTTTTGCTCGAGCGAACAGCCGCCGCGACACTGGCGCACTCACCTCGTCATAAGTGCGAATCGAAATCATGCACGAAATGAGCTGCTCAAACGGCGACGAATACCCCTCCTCGGCCAGCTGAAACATTGCCGCCCGAGGATACATCCTCATCGCCTCGCGTAAGCGGCCAAAGACAGTGCCAATATCAAAAGCAGTGGGCATAATTCTCCTAATGCCAAACACTGCCAGCTTAAAGACATTCGCTCGCTCAGGCATCCTTCCTAAGCCGCAAAAACGCTCCTCACACAGCGCGCATCGTATGCTACATTTTATAAGCCGTAGATGGTTGTGGGTCAGTGCCCGAGTGGTTAATGGGGGTGGACTGTAAATCCACTAGCTATGCTTACGCTGGTTCGAATCCAGCCTGGCCCACCATCTACAGGCAGCTTTTTAAGGAAGCGTCCTATATAAATGGCGCTCAATAATAGAGCATCAGTTGCCCATGTGGTTCAGTGGTAGAGCACACCCTTGGTAAGGGTGAGGTCACGAGTTCAATCCTCGTCATGGGCTTTTTTTAGAAAATTAAGATACATAGCTGTAAAAAACAGCTACAAAAAAGCCGTACAGGTGAGCAAT
>JBAUIB010000452.1:0-3647 GCA_049680585.1 Phormidesmis sp. | reverse complement strand
AGCCTCCCTCACCCTCGCCGTTAGCGAAGTCAAGCCCACAGACATCAGCCCAAACACTAAAATCGAAGTCAAAAAGAGCTGCCACGACAGCATCAGCATGGATATCAGGTAGGCCAACAGCTTAGAGCCATGAACCATAAAATTAGAGAGCAGGTTGAAAGCCTGTTGAACCTGGTTGACCTCGCCTCTCACTGTGCTAATCAACGCACCGGGATTAGCCGTCGAATAAAAGCTCAGACTCAGGCTCTCTAGCTGGTCATAAATCCTTTGGCGCAGGCGATCTACCAGGCTCAAGGAGGCCCGCTTAGAATATACGTTGCCCAGATAATCAAAGGTGGCTTTAAGCCATACCCCTAGCAGCAACAGACCAGAGAGCCGATAAATTCTTTCGGCAGAAGAAGACTCTGTCGCCAAAACCACAGCATCCAACCAAGCAAAGCCCGTCTGAATAGGTGGCTCGTCAGGATTAGTGAGGCCCTGCAAAAACGCTGCAATAAAGCCAACTGTGATCCCCTCAAAGAAAGCCGCTAGGAAGGCAAATGTAACCGCTAATACCGCAATCCTACGAAAGTGCTTAAACTCTCGTAGGATCAGATGGTTTTCCTTCCAGAAGCTAGTTGCCTTAATTAGGGCGCGAACGATATTAGGTAATTTCAATGTCATACCGGTTCAATATTCGGCGATAAAAACTTTTCAGCTCTGTTCAATACAGGTTATTTGGATAGCCTATCCCACAAAGCTATTCATCCTGAAATACAGTCTTTTACGAGTTGATAAAGATACGTAACGTTTAGGAGTCTAAGCTACATACTTAGAAATAGAATCGAATAGCCGTTAACTTATGTAGCTTTCCGAAAAGGGCGGCTTAAGAATGTTAGGAGACGCTGTTGTGCGCTCAGCAAAGAGACCATCGTCATCATGCAAGCAACAAACTGATTGCCCCGGAAAGATTGTGTGTCAAAGCTAGTTTGCTGCCAAACGACTGCTAGCTGCAGAATCCCATTCAGCCGTATTGTTGGTAGCGTCGGTGTTGTTCGCACCTATCTGCTTCTTTCATCTCTATCCACTATCTTTAGTATTTATCCGGAGGCTTTACGGGAGAACCTCATAATGGGTAAACAGACCCCTTCTTTCGGAAGAATTTACGAAGCTCGTTGTGAATTCAACCGTGACTAGAAGAGAAATACAAGCCATCGTCAGCGAAACGACATACTTTACCCTGTAGCCCGTTCGCGAATAAAACTTGCCTACGTAATTTCGAAATCTTTATGAAGAGCGTTTGAACCTAACAAGATAGGCTAGATGTATCCAACGTTTTCCAAAATCAGCCGAGGCATAATCCGCTCCTATCATTGAGTTCTGCTGATTAGTAAGCAAAAGCCTGTATCAATTAGATACAGGCTTTGAGCCTATTGGCTAGAGTCAGCAGACTCCATCGAATCAGTGCTTTCAGCCGACGTGTAAGCGCGTCCGACCTTAGCTATGCTTTAGCTATTTTCTACCCATTGCTGCCGGAAGGAGCGATTAGGGTCCATTCCCAACCGTACCTTGACCACTTGCTTAAAGGCTAGCCACACAAACGGCGGGATCGTACTAGCGTATCGCTTCCACAGCCGCCTTGGTTCCTGTAACAGCCGATAGCACCATTCCAATCCATATTTTCTGACTACCGCCGGGGCCCACCGCTTTTCCCCTGCGTATACCGAGAAAGCACCTCCCAGACCAACCATCACCGCGTTCACTTTGCCCCTGTGAACGCTCATCCAGCGCTCCTGCTTCGGACAGCCCAAAGAGACAAACACCAACCCCGCCCCGCTCTCATTAATTTGAGCTGCGATCGCTGCTTCCTCTTCCTTACTCAGCGTCCGAAAAGGTGGTGACACCATACCAGATATCCTCAGATCAGGAAAATCTTCCGATAGCTGCTCCCGAATCCTCGCCAACATTTTAGGGGTAGATCCTAGGAAAAAGATACCTACTTTTGTCTCCTGTGCCCGTTTGCACAAAGCCAGCATCAGTTCCATGCCAGCTACCCGATCTTGAGGCTGCCTCTTCATCAAGCCCGTCATCCACACTAAAGGCATACCATCAGGCGTCAGCAGATCGGAGCTCCTCAGTACATCAGCAAACTCTTTATTCCAGTGACCTTCCATCAGCATGTGCACGTTAGAGACACATACCGTCCGACTCAGCTTAGCTCGGGCCCATTTTATCATGACCTCCACCTGCCCATTGAAAGACAACGCCGAAATTGGAAAGCCTGTTACAGTCTGTGTTGGCAAAGATTTCTTTGGCTTCATAAAGCCCGATGTATCGCTCAAATAAATCATGGGTCAATGGTCCGCGAATTCTGCTCAAATGAAATACGTATCGCCTGCGGTAGAGCCCTAAATAGATAACAGATCTCTTGACTACTATTGGTTAAAACACTTTGAGTTCAAACACTCGAAAGACCTCAGTATCAATCTAAAGATTGCACCAGATTGCACCGCATATGGCCTCATTTAGAAGATTGACTCAGCCCTTGTAAATCTCTTAGAAAATAGACGGATTTAAAGACTGAATCTGCCTGACTTAACGCCAACCATATAGTTCTTGGCCACGCCATTGCGCACCTAATCCTAAGGAGCAAAAGCCTTTTAGGGTTAGGTCTCTGCCTAATCGATAGAATAGATCTCTAAACCGATGAAGCAAGTAAACAAGACAGCTGTCCAAAATCTGTAATCAGAGACTTTGACTTTTCTGACTTTAGTTTTAGGTCTATTTCACACCAGCCGTAAGAGAGAACTCATACTAATCAGTCAACACAATCGTCATTAAAAGCGACAATAAGGAGCAACAACAATTTTTTGAAAGCACCTTAACAGACTCTGTGGTGCTAGCTATAGCTATGCAGCTAAAGTACATCAACAACTGCTAGAACCTCTATACACCGAAGGATATGCACCGCAGGGGAAAATAGCTAGTTATTGCTCAAAAGCACCCGTACGACAGAGGTTACTTGCCTAGACTAAAAAACAAAAAGGCAGGCTAAAGCCCTCCGAATCAGGAGTATTAACAACAGGAAAAAGTCCTCTGCGACCAAAATAGCTACAAAGCTTTATTCAGTTAATTATCAAAACAATAAAAAATGATTAAACAGCGAAAAATGCGTAGGTAGATGGCTCGGTAGATAGCACTCATTCAAAAGACCTTACCTCTACAGGACTCCTCTACGAGCCCTATTTAAATGACTTAGCTAAGCCATTGTGCGTAGACAGTTAAGTTTCATGATGAATACCATTACACACATATCCCGATCTTTGCAAGTACTTGCAAATAGAAAATCCGTGATTCTACCTCACTTTTCACGAAGCTCATTAAACTTCAGGAACATTTTCTTGGAGCGGTTCTCCATGCTCTAGCCTCAGTAAGCCAGTATTTCTAAAAACCTCACAGAAGCGCCTTTCGTAACTAAACACCTAGAAATTACCCAGATAACTTTGCTCCGCAGGCAGCGCCGAATCCAACCAACTATCCGGAGAGTCAGCTAAACCTGTGAATGCTTTTTAGACGGGGCTTTTAGTCAGTCAGCCAAACTCTGAAAGCTATCTTTACTCAACCTCAAACCGTCTCACCCCTACCAGTGCCTATGCCCTCTCTATCCC
>JBAUIB010000451.1:0-5420 GCA_049680585.1 Phormidesmis sp. | reverse complement strand
CTGTAGCGGACCGCTACACTCTACGACAGCAGTTCTATTGCAGCAGGACGGCTTGCAGGCGATCGCTCTACAACTCAGTCTCTCTGCGATCAAGTGCTCTAATGAACATCATGGTTGATTGCGACTGATGACAGATAAATGGTGTTAGCAACCTTTCTATAGAGTGAATCGCAGCTAATGCCGATGTGCTATGTTAAGAATGGTTAATCAATCTCAGAAAAGCCTTGCAAGTTCTTAGACAGCCCACATTACACATCAAGGATGTTGAGGCTTTGCAGCTCTCCTCTCAAGAACCCTCAGCAATTACTCGTGCGAGTCTTCAGCTACGTCAAGACTATCGCTTCATCGCTCAGATCGCCAAAAGTTCCAAAACGAACCGGCTGAGAGCGTTTGCGATCTCTGCGTTTCTAGTCGCGATCCCTGTCTTTATTCAGGCCCCCTTGGTCAGAGTGGCACCAGCGCTGAGCTTAGCAATCACCGGCCTATGGCTGTGGTTGGGCTCTCGCTGGATAAAAAGCGCACATTTCGACCTTTGGGGTGATCTGATTGTTGGCTTTAGCTGGACCTGGCTAGCGGGCGCTATTTATTGGGGATGGTTTCGCGCTAATCCTTACGTGCACCTGCCGATAGAGGCCATTGGGTTGCCGATTGTGCTGATACTGATGCGCTACAGCAAGGCTAAAATTGGCAACTACTTTTATTTGGGGTCTCTGTTGGGCACAGCGATTACCGATCTTTATTTTTATTGTGTAGGGCTGATCCCTTACTGGCGAGCGCTAATGACTAGCCCCCCAGAGGACGCTGGTGCTATTCTTCACAGCGCCTTGCTGCGGATGGAAACCTACGAAGGCGTCGGGTATGCGATCGTTTTACTGACGCTGCTCCTGCTGCTAGGCACGGTCCCGATGCGCTCCACCAACGTGATGTGGTGGGCCTTTAGCGGCGCAATTCTCAGCACTATCCTGGTTGACAGCTTGTTTTTCGTGGCTGCAATTCTGGCTTAACGGTTCCTACTTAGCAATCCCTGTCTAACTTTGTCTAACTTCATAGCGGCTTGATATCTAGGCTTCCTGGAAAATGCTAGCATCTGAGCACAGGGCTGGTGAGAGCGCTCAAACCTAGCTGTATAAGTGGTTTAGTGGCGCTCAGTGGAATTACGTTGGTGTAAGTAAGACGATGGCTATAGGCTATAGCTTTAGCCTCACGACAGATGACGGGTAGAGAGACTGCTGACGGCAGTTTAGAAGCTGCTACTTGGGACTGGACTTAGGCTGAATTTAAGACGAATCGAGGCAGATTTTGCTTTGGCTCGACTTCAGCTTGAGGTGTTTCGCTCATGTCTTCCATCAGAGTCTAGCAATCACCATAGTAATTTCCTTACTCAATAGTACTAAGAAAAATTTTATTAATGACTGTGGTAATCCCTCAGAGTACTTCACAACTCGGCCCTTGTCTTGTGCTGAAGACAGAGACAGCTCAGCAGTATTTACCCCTAGCAGGGAACAACTGCTGGACAGTGGGTCGCAGCGACGATAATAGCTTTGTGCTAGGCGATCGCTGGATATCTCGAAACCACGCCATGCTTCAGTGTATGGACACAGGCGAGTTTTACCTGATTGATCTGGGCAGCCGCAACGGTTCATTTATCAACGGTCGCCGGGTGAGTGTACCGGTCACCTTACACAATGGGGACGCGATTACCTTTGGTCAGACCGAACTGAAGTTTTTCTGCCCGATGCTCGAAACAACTGACGCTGAAGATTTTGGGGAGGTGCATGACTTTACGGCAACAGCAGCCCTTCATGTCCGGCGATTGATCTCAGTGCTTGTGGTCGATATTCGCGACTACACTGTGATGACCCGTCAGCTAGATGAAAAAATTCTCTCCGAAGCCATTGGGACCTGGTTTCGCTATGCCGGAGAAATCATCAACGCATCCGGTAGCTGGGTGGACAAATACATTGGCGATGCGGTCATGGCCGTCTGGATTCATGGCACTCAGGAGGTTACTCCTCAGTCAATGCATCAAATCGCCAAGGCCATGAGTGAGCTCAACCAGATGACGAGCCAGCTCCACGAAGAATTTCCGCTGCCCTTTCCGCTGCGTATTGGGGCGGGAATTAATACGGGCTATGCGATGGTTGGTAATGCTGGCAGTAGCGATCGCCCTGACTACACCCCTTTAGGCGATACCGTCAATGCAGCCTTCCGATTCGAAAGCTCCACCAAGCATCTCGGGCTCGATATTGCCGTCGGAGAGCACACCTACCGGGCCTTAGAGCAGCTCGGCGTGGGCGAGCAAACCTTCAAACGCTATTCTGTAGAAATGAAAGGCTATGAGCACCCTTTGGTTACTCACGGCTGCGCCTTCTCAGATCTCGATAGATTTTTGCTGGCCTATGGCCGACAGCACCAAAATTCTTTGCCGGTGTCACCTTGAACAAGCGGTACACAAATGCATCCGCACGCCGCTATATAAACCGCAAAAATGATATCCTCTAAACATAATGCTGAGAGTAGATTTAACAAGAGGATTTGAGCGGATGAAACAAGTCATGAAACAAGCGCCGAGCGGACAGCAGTTAGTGACACGGCTAATAGGCGCATTAGCAGCTGTCAGTATTCTGATGAGTTCTGTCCTGTTTGGTAATGTGCAGCCGGTATCGGCAGCGAGTAGTCCTAGTAATCTAGGTGCGTTTACCGCCACTAATGGGATGACTCTCATCGCTAACACAGGTGGCCGAGACCTACGTAACTCCATTGATGACAAGCTAGCGACAGAGTACGGTAGCAAAATTGACGTCAACAACACTAACATTGCATCGTTTAGAAAGTTTCGCGGACTCTATCCCACTATCGCTGGTAAGGTGGTCTCAAACGCGCCATACGATGCGGTTGAAGATGTTTTGAATATTCCTGGGCTGAGCAAAGTTGAGGTAGATCGCCTGCAAAAGAACATGGATATCTTTACCATTTCAGAGCCAGATCCTGCGTTAGTAGAAGGGGCTGATCGCTTTAATAACGGCGTTTACAAGTAAAACAGCCTTCATAAGACGGCGACTTTAAACAGAGCGCCTCAAAGATTGTAGGACTGATGATGCCTTCGGCTGCTGGTTAGCTGAAGGCATTCTCTTTGGAAGTGCTGTGCTTGAACCTGATCAGGCAATTCTATCCGCTTGTTCTTAAAATCGCTTTGGCCACTGTGCTGGCTAGCTAGGTGTAATGGCTAACGCTTCTTTTCAAACATCTGTGAACCCGTCATTTAGCGATCGCAGCTTTGACGTATTAGTCATTGGTGGCGGCGCGGCGGGCCTGTACTCGGCGCTTTGTTTGCCCAATAGCCTGAAGGTAGGACTCGTCACCAAAGATGATCTGAGCATTTCTGCCAGTGACTGGGCACAAGGAGGCATCGCAGCGGCCATCTCCCCTGAGGATTCTGCCGGGCTCCACATTGCAGACACGCTGCGGGCCGGTGATGGACTCTGCGATCCTGGGGCAGTCACCCTCTTGGTGAAAGAAGCCCGCCCTTGCATAGAAGCGCTGGTGGAATTGGGGGTGGCGTTTGATCGATCTGGCGAGCAGCTAGCGATGACATTGGAAGCGGCCCACTCGCGTAAACGGGTACTTCACGCGGCGGATACCACTGGCCATGCGATTGTCTCTACGCTGGCGCAGCAGGTGCTCACTAGAGACAATATTCAGGTGTTTGAGCGGGCCTTTGTGCTGGACTTGTGGATAGAGAATGGCGGCTGCAAAGGCGTGTGTCTGTCTCAAGACGGAGCGCTCAAACCGACCATTCAGTGGGTAGGTGCCCGCGCGGTGGTGCTGGCGACCGGGGGGGGTGGACAAATCTTTTCGCAGACGACGAACCCAGCGGCGAGCACGGGCGACGGGGTGGCGATGGCATGGCGGGCCGGCGCACAGCTACGCGATTTAGAGTTTTTTCAGTTTCATCCCACGGCGTTAACGGTGCCGGGTGCACCCCGTTTTTTGATCAGTGAGGCTGTGCGCGGAGAGGGAGCACACTTACTTGATCGCAAAGGCCATCGCTTTGCCCTTAACTATCATCCAGATGGGGAACTGGCTCCGCGTGATGTGGTGAGCCGGGCGATATTCAACCACTTGCAACAAGAAGCGGCGAGCGACGGCAAAGTCTGGCTAGATCTCAGTCCGATTGATCCAGGGCGCATCCGCTATCGCTTCCCGAATATTATGCGTGTCTGTGAGCACTGGGGCATCGATCTATTCACAGCGCCAATCCCTGTTTCACCGGCTGCCCACTATTGGATGGGCGGCATTCGCTGTGGGCTTCGCAGTGAAACTACGCTTCGCCATCTATATGCGGTGGGTGAAAATGCCAGTACGGGGGTTCATGGCGCTAACCGGCTGGCGAGCAATTCTCTGTTGGAGTGCTTAGTCTATGGCCGACAGCTTAAGCAGATTCAGCTCGCGGCTGATTTGGTCAGTGTACCGGCAGGCAAAGCACGGACTGTTTCACTAACAGGTGAATGGCTCAAGGTGTTGTTGCAGTTGCGATCGCATCTCCCTCAGCTCATTTGGCAAAGTGCAGGCATCGCTCGTGATCGCCCCCAGATGGAAGTAGCCCTAGAGACGGTGACAAAATGGCAGACTCAGTTCGATCACCTATCTATTACTCAGGCGCTGTCGCTACTACCCGGTGAAACAGTGCATCTGCCGGATACAGTAACGGCTGAGCATGTGCGGCTATGGGGTGAAGTGAGAAATTTGCTGGCGATCGCAGCGCTAATTCTCAAAAGCGCCTGCTTCCGCACTGAAAGCAGAGGTGGCCACTACCGCAGTGACTATCCGAAGCCTGACGATGAATGGCTATGTCACACCGTTGTAGAGAATAACAGAATTAAGCGTAGTGCTTGACGACCAGCCTTGAATCGTTCTATTCTTCGATGCAAGGCTGTGATGCCTATCACAGTTTGTAACCTACAGAACTCAAGACGACTTAGAGCCATCGGCAGGTGTTTGCACCACCATACCGACGGCTAACCCCCAAGGATTAGGCAGCAATCCCGGAGGCTAGGGTAACGATACCCTTAGCTGCCCCGATTTGCACATCATCTTCGCGGGTGGCTAAGGAATCTTGTGTTCTGGTTTCCTTACCCAATCCATATCGGAGACCAGAGTCACAATGTTTATCCCAACTATCGAGGGCGCAGCAGCGCCGACAGCTTCACCTGCCGCGCAGTCTTTGCCGCCATCTGCAGCGCCTGCCGCGTCAGCATCTGAGCCGGTTCGCCATCTGCTATTTGGCTCACTTGGCGCGGTGCAGGCGACCATCAAGCATTTGCACAAGCTGCGCTACGCTGAGGCAAATCACTGGAGTCAGCCAATCCCGACGGGGCGAGCCAATGAGATGATGACGATTTTGACGAAGAAGGTGAGGG
>JBAUIB010000450.1:0-2032 GCA_049680585.1 Phormidesmis sp. | reverse complement strand
AAGTACGCTGGGCGGGACAAGAGATCAGTTTGTAGATCTGTCGCCGAGCAGCTTAGAGACTGACTGTGCTAGGTACTGGGCGCATAAACGAGGAAATAACTTTCTGCACTTAGGCGGCGGCATCGGCGGCTCGAAGGATGCGCTCTATAACTTCAAAGCGGGGTTTTCCAAGCTAAGACATCGGTTTTTGACTTTGAGGCTGATTGTCAATCCTCAAGCGTATAAAAAGCAGGTTGAGCTACAGGCAAAGGCTTTAAATGTGCCGTCAGAAGCGCTGCTAGCATCAGATTTCTTTCCAGCGTACCGCGCTCAGCTATCGGCGCAGCCACAAAAATAAAGCTAAAAGCGAAAGCCTGAAGCCTCCCTTACATTTAACTATTAAGCACTCACACTAGATACTGTTGCTGTGATTAAAAAATCGCCCGAACGAATTTTTCTCTCGCCACCACATATTGGCGAGCAAGAATTAGCCTATGTTAAAGAAGCCTTTGATACGAATTGGATTGCCCCTGTTGGTCCTCATGTTGATGCCTTTGAAAAAGAATTTTGTCAGGCTGTGGGGGCAGGCCATGCGGCGGCTGTTAGCTCAGGAACGGCGGCTCTACATTTGTCGCTAGTTCTGAGCGGGGTAGGCCCTGGCGATGATGTCTTTTGCTCGACGCTGACGTTTGTGGCGACGGCTAATCCGATTACGTATTTGGGCGCAAGACCAGTTTTTATTGACAGCGATCGCACCTCTTGGAATATGAGTCCGGCCCTTCTGAAGGAGGCACTGGATAAATGCGATCGCGCCAATAAGCTACCCAAAGCGGTTGTGCTTGTTCATCTCTATGGCCAGAGTGCAGACATCGATCCGATCTTAAAAGTTTGCCAGCAGTATGGAGTCGTGCTGATTGAAGATGCGGCAGAGTCGCTGGGCGCAACCTACCAAGGAAGGCACCCCGGCACCTTTGGAAAATTCGGCATTTACTCATTTAATGGCAACAAAATTATCACCACTTCTGGCGGCGGCATGCTCGTCAGTGATGACGCTGAGCTGATTGCTAAGGCGCGTTTTCTCGCCACGCAAGCGCGCGATCCGGCGGCTCACTATCAGCATTCAGAAACCGGCTACAACTACCGGCTGAGCAACGTGTTAGCGGGGATTGGTCGGGGACAATTGCAGGTGCTCAAAGACCGAGTTGCGGCCCGCCGCCAAAACTTTGAATTCTACGCTAAAGCCTTAGGGCACCTGCCGGGTATCGCGTTTATGCCGGAAGCCGCCTACGGTCAATCCAATCGCTGGCTGAGCTGCCTTACGGTTGAGCCGCAGGCATTTGTCGCAGATCGAGAGCAGATTCGGATGGCTTTGGCTGAGCGCAATATTGAGTCTCGCCCGGTGTGGAAGCCGCTGCACTTGCAGCCTCTATTTGCAGGCTGTGAAAGCATTGGGGGTGATGTGGCCGCTAGCTTGTTTGAGGTGGGGCTATGCCTTCCGTCTGGCTCTAGTATGCAGATAGCGGATCTAAAGCGGGTTACTCAGACCATTTTGGAAGTGTACGAGCAAGCGCGCTGATACGACGGGCTGTCGCCTGCTATCTTGTTGTTTCGTAGCGGAAGTTATTCTGATGGATCTTGTTTTGCGCCGCCCGGCGGGTAAATTCGCTGACCGAGGGATTTCCGCCTGTGCGAGTGACTCCACTGACCTGCTGCCAAAGCTCTCGGGGCGCGGATGAGAGACTGTAGATGAGCTGGCCACCCTTGTCGGCGGGGCTGCTGGAGCGACAAACATGATACCAGCGGGTTTCCTGGCACGCCTGACACCAAAACTCTTCTAACCATTCGCCGCTGAGTGGAATGGCTGTACAGCTTTTAATCAGCATTAGGGCTGATAGCCGCTTCATGCCTCGCTGCTGTAATTGCTCAGGGCTATCGGCAAACAAAGGATATTTACGGCTAGTGCTGTCGAGATAGCATTGATGAACAGGACAGTAGATTGCCCGACGTTTCGAGCGTTTTCGGTTGCGATCGCATCTTTTCATCACAAGTATTT
>JBAUIB010000449.1:0-7819 GCA_049680585.1 Phormidesmis sp. | reverse complement strand
GCTTCGGTCACTGAGAGATAGGCATCGTTAAGCTGTACGTACTTGCCAACGACGGCAATCTCTAAGGTTTTGTTGGGGCTGTACAGTCGATCTACCAAGGTAGACCACTGGGTGAGATCGGGCGATCGCTGCTCCAGATCCAGCAGCTCTAGGCTCTGTACGGCCAAGCCCTCTTCCTCCATATACAGCGGCACTTCATAAATGCTGGGTGCATCGACCGCCGTGATCACACAGTCAATCGGCACATTGCAAAAGCTCGAAATCTTTTCACGCATGCCGTCTAGTAAGGAGCGATCGCTGCGGCACACCAAAATATCCGGCTGGATTCCAATCGAGCGCAGCTCTTTGACCGAATGCTGCGTCGGCTTTGTTTTCAGCTCACCGGCTGCTGTAATCCAGGGAATAAGGGTGACATGCATATAAATCACATCATGACGACCCACATCTTGGCGAAACTGACGAATCGCTTCCATAAACGGCAGCGATTCAATGTCACCGACCGTACCGCCGATTTCGACAATGACGACGTCTGGATGGCGATCGCGTGCCACCCGATGAATCCGCGACTTGATCTCGTTTGTCACATGGGGGATCACCTGCACAGTGCGGCCCTCGTAGTCTCCCCGCCGCTCTTTGTTAATCACCGCCTGATAGATTGCGCCAGTGGTCACGCTATTGAGCCGTGACATGGAGGTATCGGTAAAGCGCTCGTAGTGGCCCAAGTCGAGATCCGTTTCAGCGCCATCTTCGGTGACAAAAACTTCCCCATGCTGGAACGGGCTCATCGTTCCAGGATCTACATTAATGTAAGGATCAAGCTTCAGAATCGACACCGAGTAGTTGCGCGACTTTAGCAGCCGTCCCAAGCTAGCGGCCACAATGCCCTTACCAATGCTCGAAACCACCCCGCCTGTCACAAATACGAATTTCGTCATAATCTCCTGTCGAGGTTTTCTCGCTGTCTCTGTGCGCGTAATCTTTGTGCGCGTAATCTCTATGCGCGTTTTTCCAGCCGACTCGTTAAAGCCAGCGCTCAAGTCATCAATCACTCAGAATCAATAATTGATCAATTGTGCCATACGGAATAGATTGCGGCCGCCTCTACCTTTGTGCCAGCTACTTCTGACAAAAGCACGATACAGCGAACCCTTTATCCCTTTAATCAACGCAGTCGCAGTCGTTTGAGCGATTGCGCTATATTGAACTATTAATTGTCTTTTCAAATCAGCAAAAGGACAAAAGCTCATGGCTAGCCAGTCTGCTACCAGTGTCCGGTGGACAACTCGCGATCTTGAGGTGCTTCCTCACAATGAATGGACGACCTATGAAATCATTGACGGAGAGCTATTCGTGACTCGATCCCCTCACCGTCGGCATCAGCAGATCAGTGGAAAAATTTTTAGTGTATTGGATGCTTGGTCGGCGCGCTCTGATCTGGGAGAACCGATTATTGCGCCCGGCATAATCCTCTCGGATGCTGACAATGTCATTCCGGATGTTGTCTGGATCACCAGTGAAAGACTCGCTCTCATAGAAGACGAAGCCGGTCATTTGACAGGTATGCCGGAGCTTGTGATAGAAATCCTCTCTTCTGGAGAGCAGAACATTCGCCGAGACCGAGAAGCTAAGCTAAAGCTGTATTCGGTGCAAGGGGCACAGGAATATTGGATTGTCGATAGATTTACAAAGCGATTGGAGATTTATCATCGTGAAAATGCTCAGCTCGTGCTACAGGCGACGTTGGAGACGGCAGACACATTGAACTCTCCGCTTCTCCCTGATTTCTCCTGCCAAGTCGAGCAGTTTTTTGGAAAATAGATCGCTCTGTAATGATGACCTGTGGTGATGGGTCGCAGCGAGCTGAGGGCCTTTGCGTTGATCAAAAGAGCGTTGATACAGAGACAATTTAACTGACTTCAACAGAAAGATGACTGAACTTTGCTGTCACAGTTCCCCTGTTCGATTGAGGGTAGCAACCCGCTTTGAAATAGCTCGGATGCTGCCAGAATGAAATATCTCGGTTGACTTTTTCGGTGCCATTTATACTGATGATTAGGCGTCCATCGTGCACCTCTATTGCGCAGTTAATCGCTTGGCCGCTGACGTTAGAGTCTAGAACAATACTTTCTGTGCGGTTGCCAGAATTATCTGTTTTAACAAAGGCACGCAACGAGCCATGATTCAGGGCAATTCGCAACAAAGGCGGTATGCTGCGACCATTGCTGTTGGTGGAGTGGACTTGCAGAACGGTCACTTTATCGGGATTGGCGTGTGAGTTTACGCTCACCTGGGCTGAGAGTACTTTAGGGGCTGAATCGTTGACAGACCATTCTCCTAAGTGACGTAGTTCCGAGCGAACATAGTCTGAATTAGTCGTATATCCCGTCTCGCTACAGTCGACCCAGAAACACATGTGTTCGGATGAATCGAGGTAAAAGTACTCTGAGCTGTATCTGCCTAAGTTTTTGACCTCTTTAGGTCCGGGGATTTGGAGTTTCCATCCTCTCAAATCAAAATGGCCATCTGGGGTATTCCGCCGCTGTGACAGTATCGTCTCGCGATCGCCTGCGGCAGCGATCGCACTCATACGCTCTAGATCAACGAGAAATGGAATAGATAATCCTGCTGTTAGCTTTGTTAGGAAAGCGCGGCGTGATGAACGCATGTGTGGGTAAACCTCCATCAGGAAACGTCAATTTACAATACCCATGAAGTCCCTTTACTGCTCCGTAGCTAGCGATCAGGATAAGCAGAAAACTCTGCCCAAAAGATCAGTCTCAAAGAATGTCGCTACGCTTTCTTCCCCAATGTTTTTGTCAACGATCTCTGAGATTTGTCGTCCCATCAACGTGGGAACATAACTGCGAGCGATCGCAAAAAATCTGATCAAGGCCGCTGGTCATCTTTGTAATAGCGTTGAACTGGTGAGTACGCTAACCTTCTGTGACACTCTTTCATGCCGTCTCATCTCTTAGCATCTCAACATGAGTAATCCCGTCTTCATCATACGGATTAGAAACGATTTGGAACCCCAAGTTTGCATAAAATCGCTGTAAATATTGCTGCGCTGATATGCGAATGGGCATGTGAGGAAACTCAGCTTTCGTCCGCTTTATCGCTTCTTGTATGAGGGCCCTGCCTTTGCCTTCGCCCCGCGCTGATGGCAGGGTGAGGACTCTGCCAATTGATGGCTCAGGGTATTTTTCTCCTGGCGGGATAACTCGCGAGTAAGCAGTTAATTCTTTCTTACCAACAGAAACCTCATCCCATAGCATCAAGTGCCATGACACTCTATCGAGATCATCAATGTCTTGATATGGGCACTTCTGTTCTACAACGAAGACAGTTTGGCGGGCACGCAAAATCTCAAATAGATCATCTCGCGATAGTTCTTCATAGGATGACCACTGCCATGTGCACATATATGATTTCTCCGCGACTAAACCGCGTCTGATTCGACAGAAATCTCCAGGTTTTCAACTGGTTCACCGTGGTTTACGAAGCATGGGAAAGAGGGGAGGTGACGTCCCCACCTGAATGGTGCCCAGCAATTTAAACCCGTGTCGCTGATAGAAGGGGATACTTTTCACACTTGTAGATTCGAGATAGGCGAGCGTCTGGTCGCGATCGCACTGCATAAGCGCATGCCGCATCAGCGCTGAGCCATAGCCTTGGCTTTGCTGGGACGGGTCGATACCAATCAGCGGTAAGTACCAATGTGGCTCACTCGGATGATAGCGATCCATCTCCTCAAATACTGCAAAGAGATCTCTCTGCCGCTGCTCAGATACGGTGCGCTGTAGGAGGTTGCTCAGAGCCTCTTCGTCCGGGTGAATAGCTGGAGGAAGCCACAGTGCCACCCCAGCGTAGCCATCAACGTAGTAAGCACTTCCCTGGGCAAATGCTTTACCTCCAAATACTTGGACGAAGCTCGGAAAATGAGTGACGTAAGACGGCAGCTCAGGCCATGTCCAGCGGATAACCGGATCTGAAGCAAACGCCCGTACCAGAACATCAACAGCCGGAGCCTCATCGAATATTGCAGCGATCTTGATAGGTGAACCTGGAATAGCAGACAGAGTACTCTCAGATGGCTTCATTGTTCTTATTTCAGTGCAAGGGACAAGGAACAAGGGCTTTTGCCGCTTTGATCGCACTCTAAAGAACAATCGAGAAGAAAACGAGATGTATAGTCTTCTGGAAAATTAATAACGTCTCCAGCAATGAGCGAGATTTCTCTGATCGCGCCAAAACTTCTGCGGTGATGGCTCATCAGTCATAGTGACCAGCGCTACAGCTGTAGAAAGCGGATAGTCTCAATCACCAAAATAACTGCCCATACTAAAATGCTGAGACCAGTGGCGGCAGCAGCAATATCCTTAGTGACGCGGATGCGCTCGTTCATTTGAGGTTCTACAAAATCGCACAAAACTTCAATGGCGCTATTAAAGAGTTCGGAAACGATCATCAGTCCCATTGCTAGCAATATTATGCTGATATCTATCCATTGCTGGAGAAAAAAGGCAACAGCCAGAATTGGCACTGATAGGACTATTTTGTAAGCAACGCTAAAGTCAGTGACGACGGCTACGTGCAAGCCTGCCAAGATCACTTTGATTTTTCGGATAGGATGATAGCCAGGGGTACGAAATTTTTTATTCATAATTCATCTCTTGACGCAACCTATCCATAAAAGACAACTGTTGTTTAATTGCGGTTACTCAGCCGTTTTTCAATTTCGGCCTTTACAACCTCTGTGTCGTTAGGTAAGTGAACGGCGGGGTTTGCATACTGGCTGGTCACTTCTTCTAGCGTCGATTCATGGTAACCGACTTTGAAGTCGGTGAACTTCAACCCGTGAGCGGTGCTAATCACCACTGTTTTATCCGTTGATTTGATCACGCCGCGCTTAATCAGCTTAGTCAGTACGGCGAGGGCGACACCCGTGTGCGGACAGGTGAACATGCCGGTCAAGTCAGCATGCGCGGCGGCATCAGCTAGTTCGTCTTCAGTGGCCTGTTCGACGATGCCGTCTGTTTGAGCGATCGCTCTAATCGCTTTTTCATAGCTAACCGGATCACCAATCCTAATGGCATTGGCCAACGTGTTCTGGGCAGTGACATTGATTTTTTTGCTGAATCCGAGTTTAAAAGATTCGTAAAAAGGATTGGCCTTGGCCGCTTGCGCCGCGACTAGTCTAGGCATTCGCGTAATTAATCCGAGATCCATCATCAGCTGAAACCCTTTGTGGAGCGCACTGATGTTGCCAAGATTGCCCACTGGAATCACGATCCAGTCAGGAACTTCCCACTCGAACTGCCGAACGATCTCGATGCCGACTGTCTTCTGGCCTTCGATACGCAGACTGTTCATCGAATTGGCCAGGTAGATCGAATTGTCTTGCGTGATTTCTTTGACAATTTTCATACAGCCATCGAAGTCGGTATCGAGCGCGAGCACATGTGCGCCATTGGCGACCGGTTGCAGCAGCTGCGCCGTACTGACTTTACCGGCTGGCAGAAAGATGACTGCTGGGATACCAGCGTAAGCCGCGTAGGCTGCGAGGGCCGCACTGGTATCACCGGTACTCGCACAGGCAACCGCTTTAACGGGGCTACCCTGGCTCATCATTTGCTTGACCACGCTCACCAATACGGTCATGCCGAGGTCTTTGAAGCTGCCGGTATGGCTGTTACCACAGAGCTTAATCCACAAGTCGGGGACACCTAGCTGCTGACCGAGTCGTTCAGCCCAAAACAAGTTCGTGTTGCCTTCAAACATACTGACAACGTTTTTATCCGCGAGCGCCGGAATGACCCACTCACGCATTCCCCAGACACCGCTACCGTAGGGCCATGTCGTCGTGCCGATGCGTGAGTCGAACAGTTGTTTCCACTGCTGCGCGCTGCGTTTTTTTAGAGCGTCACGTTCATGATGCACTTCCAACAGGCTGCCGCAGGATGGGCAGGTGTAGATCACGTCAAAGAGCGAGTGCTTGGCGGAGCAGCCTGCAATGCAGCGAAAGTAAACAGTCTGACTATCTGTCTGTGATTTGGGCTCGATAGCTGACAACATGAGGGATTTTAGGTGGTAGTTAATCAGGTGACACTATGTTCATAATTGCCCGATGGGGCCAAGGTTAAGTGTAAGTTACCGAGTGATGGCTACGGCAGTATGATATTAGCGCAACCCATGAATGCAAGAGGTCTGTATACTATGCCATCACCCCAAATGAGTCCTGCTGAAAAGGCTTTTTTAGAAAAAGTCATGCAAAAGTCGGATCTTCCCGATATTTATGACGCGAGGGATATCACGATTGTCGTCTTTCGCGCCCTGCGGGATTTGATGACGACGGAGGCTGCTGATCGCACAGGTGCAGCCTTTGACGACGAAAAGATAGCTAAGCTTTGGAAAGATGACAATCCAATCGCGGCGACCCTATCAAAGCTGAGACCGCCGCTAAATGTAGATACCAAAACATTTTTGCGTCGGATTGGCCAAGAGGCCGGTTTGCCTAAAAACGTTACCGCAGAGTCGGTGGTCATTGCCGTGTTCTCGACGGTTAGAGATGAGCTATCGCCCGAACGCACTCAGGAAATTTCTAGCTTTTTGCCAGATGGACTGAAGGTAATGTGGGAGCAGGTCTAAGAAAAACGGCACTGTCCACTTGAAGAATGCTATTCAGTGGACAGTGTGCAGCATGTTTGCGTAGACGTTTCCCTGGTGCGTTTCAAGAGACTGATGATAGACGACACCGCACGATTTACTTTTTGGCCTTCTCAATTTAGGCATTGGAGTGGCCTTTGTTTTAGCCTGTTGATCGTAGGGTGCGGCGCTTCTACAGAGATTCCAGACAGCTCGTTACCTGCTGATGCGCCGCTACCCGTTGATGAAACGACTGTCGAGCGATCAGAGTCCACTCCAGAACTCGCATCAACGCCCTCTTCTCAACCGTCTGAGCAAGAAGCGCTTTGGGCCGCGATCGCGCAGGCTGATGAGACTTATGGGGTGCTGTTGCGTCATGCGATCGCGCCAGGTACCGGCGATCCAGCGAGCTTTCAGCTAGATGACTGTGCGACCCAGCGAAATCTGTCTGAGGCAGGACGGCAGCAGGCCAGAAAGATTGGCAGCGCTTTTCTATCTCGTAATATTCCAATTACTAAAGTGCTTTCTAGCCAGTGGTGCCGATGCCTAGAGACGGCGCAGTTGATGAACGTTGGCCCTGTAGAGCCCTTTCCTGCTTTGAACTCATTTTTTCGCGATCGCAGCACTGCGGCTGCTCAAACTACACAGGTAAAAGACTACATCGCTGCCAATAGCGACTCGCCCGGTGTGATAATCATGGTGACCCATCAAGTCAATATCACTGCCCTGAGCGATATCTTTCCGCCCTCCGGCAGCGCCGTCGTTGTTCAATTAAAAGACGAGCAGCTAGAAGTGGTAGGACAGCTTTTAGACAGCGATCTCTAGCTCTAGCAACGTAAGGCTCAGGCTATTCTCATTTGAGTTTGTCATACTCACCAACACATTACCCTTTTGTAGATAGCCTTGAGCCTTCTCAGCTATGCCTAACTTGTTTAACATCTCTCGCCGTAAGCTGCTCAGCCGCCTAGGGTTACTGAGTGGCGCAGCGATGCTACCGTCTGCCTTTAACTCGCGCTCACCTTCAACGCCCTCTGCTTCAACGTCGCCTGCTGCCATCCCGCTGAGTGCCGTTGCTCAAGCTGCGCCATCAGCCGCCAATGGGCTGAATCCACATCGAGTTGTGCTGGTGAGTACAACCGATAGAGCCGCTGGCGTGCGCCGCGCTATGGAGCTG
>JBAUIB010000448.1:0-23893 GCA_049680585.1 Phormidesmis sp. | reverse complement strand
GGCTTCGACTCCGCTCAGCCCTCGGGCTAGTTTTGACGATATCGTAGGCTGAGCGGAGCCGAAGCATCGGCGGCTGAGCGGAGTCGAAGCCTACTTCCGAGCAATCCCCGTGCTGCGGGCGATTTCTTTAACGGCAGCGGCGACGGCTGGGGCGACGCGCTGGTCGAATACGGACGGCATGATGTGATTGGCAGAAAGGTCTGTATCGGCAATGAGGGAGGCGATCGCCTTTCCCGCCGCTAAAAACATATCGGTTGTAATCGACTGAGCCCGGCAGTCCACCGCGCCGCGAATTACGCCGGGAAAGGCCAGCACATTATTAATTTGGTTCGGATAGTCGCTGCGCCCGGTGGCCATTACCGCCACAATGCCGTCTACTAGCTCAGGCTGAATTTCGGGTACAGGATTTGCCATCGCAAACACAATCGGCTGATTGGCCATCGATTTCACCATCTCGACTGTGACCACGCCTGGTGCGCTCACCCCCATAAAGACATTTGCACCTTTCATCGCATCGGCAAGGCTGCCGGATTGGGTGACGGCAAAAGCTTGTTTAGCGGCAGTTAGATTAGTGCGATCGCTACTGATAATCCCCTTAGAATCACAAATCACCAGATCCTGCAAACCCGCTTTTTGAAACAAGCTTCCCATCGAGAGCCCCGCGGCCCCGGCCCCATTAATCACTAGGCGAATATCCTCGATTTTCTTATCCACCAGCTTCAGTGAATTGGTGAGCGCCGCTAAGCTGACAATCGCTGTCCCATGCTGATCATCGTGAAAAATCGGAATATCGAGCGCTTCCTGCAGCCGCTTTTCAATTTCAAAGCAGCGCGGCGCACTAATGTCTTCTAGATTTACTGCGCCGAACACAGGCGCAATGCGCTTCACCGTTTCGATGATTTCTTCAGTATCTTGAGTATCTAAGCAGATTGGAAAGGCATCGAGCCCCGCGAATTCTTTAAACAGCATCGCTTTGCCTTCCATCACTGGCATTGAGCCTGCCGCACCCAAATTGCCTAGGCCCAGCACCGCGCTGCCATCGCTGACAATCGCCACCGTGTTTCCCTTAATCGTCAGGTCATACACCCGCTCAGGATGATTGGCAATTTCCACGCACACGCGCCCGACCCCTGGGGTATAGGCCATCGCCAAATCATCCTGCTCACGCAGCGGAATTTTAGCCTCTACTCGCAGCTTCCCGCCTTGATGCAGCGCAAAGGTTCGATCATAGACTTCCAAAATTTCGACATGGTCGAGCGATCGCACCGCCTGCTCAATATTAGTCGCCGCCGTCGTACTGGCCGCATCCACCGATATTTCTCGAATGATGTGCTCGCGGCTTTTTTCAACGACGTCGATATTGCCCAAGTTGCCTTCTGCGTGGGCGATCGCCTCTAGCACCTTAGACAACTGACGTACCTGGTTGGGCAGCTTGAGACGGAGGGTTAAACTATAGCTGGGATTCGGCGTCAAACTGACCATAGGAAACGGCGGATAAAGGACGAAGTACGCGGATGAAGTATAAAGTATGAGCGATGCGTTGATGCATTTGATTGATGCATTTGATTAATGCACTTGTAAAGCTACCAAACGCAGAGCAGCCATTAACCGTATCTATCTCGCACATTCCCCCAATACGCCTGCATTGCCTTTAAGTTCTCACTTCTTGTTCCTCCTTTCGTTCGGCTGAGCGCAGTCGAAGTTCCATGCCCATCCTCTACGCCGAAATTGACATCAATGCGCCCCAAAGCGTTGTTTGGGATGCCCTCATCCGCAAAGACCAGTGGCGATTTTGGAATACGTTTTTGTACGATTGCGATCCGAGCTTACGCCTCGTGCGAGGCAACGAAATTTTTCTGGCTATGCAGCGGCTGGAAGGGGATGAAGAAACCGAGTTTCAGCCTGTGATCACAATGATGCGTCCACCCTATATGATGCGGTGGGTGTCTACGATTCCAGGCTTGCGCAGTGAGCATGTCTTCGAGCTGCGAGAAACGGTTCCCGGACGGACGCGCTACCTCCATCGGGAAATTTTTTCGGGCATTCTTTCTAAGGTTTTTTTGCCCTTCATTCGTCAAGATGAGCGTCAGGGCCTCAGACGCATGGCTCAGCAGCTTAAGCTACATGTTGAAAACAATGTATTGGGCGATCGCCGCCCTCAAACCGACGGCTACTATCAGCGCCCAGCCGATAGGCCGTATAGGGATAGGGATTACGACAGAGGCTACGACGACAGGCGCTACAGTGACAGAAGCTACGGGAATCCAGGCTACAGCGACAGAGGATATTCCGACAGAAGCTACCGCGACCCAGGCTATGACGATAGAAACGACTATCCCCGCGATGATAACTATCGACCTCGTCGCGGTCGTTAGCTAGGTTTTACGATCTTGACTTCGCTTGCTTGGACTTTATGGAATCGGGCTAAAAGATAGCTGATAGCGATAGAGCGCAACTGGCTGATCTATCGCCTTAAAGTAGTTCGGGTCCTGGGGCGAGAGATAGATAGCCGTAATTTGATCCGCACCAATCGGAAAATTAGGATCTGAGCGCTTGCGATAAACAGTGGTATTCTCGACCTCATTGAGATAGATCGACGGCGCATTATCCTCGTTTTTTAGGTTGCGAAAGAACTGTTGAGAGACTTCTGTCGTGGCAAACGATCCAGCATTAGGCGTTTCTACCGTGCGACCGGTCACCGTAGAAATCAGCTGCTGATTGTCTTTTAAAAACGTAATCTGACGGTTGGGATCGTCTGGATCGACCTTCACCGCTATTACCCCGTCATCGCCCAGATAGGCTCGTGCCAAGCTCAGCCCATTAAAAGCTCTATCTGAAACAATTTGAGTGTCATTTGAGTGTCTATTTAAAGCAGTATCCTCTAGAACGTCGGGCAGCAGCCGATCTAGAAAGCGACCTCTAGCGGTAGATTTGGGCACAAAGCGAACAACTGCTCGAACCGGCTTATGTAAAAACTGGCGGTTGCCTTCAAATCCTGGGGTGATAATCTCTGGCGCTAGCGGAGCCACCATATCTATGAGGGTAGAGGTCATCCGCCAAGTTCCTGCCAGCCAGCCAGGGTAGGCCAGATCACCTTCAGATAGTTGGACAGGTGGCTTACTCTGCCAGTTAGGAAAAGACTGCTGCCGTTCTCTCAGCGTTTCTGCCGCGGCTGGGGCGCTACACATCAGCCAAACGAACACCAGCAGCCCAATCCAGAGTAAATTGCGCTGGACTCGTTTCCATAGCATATTCTTTCCTTTGGCATCCATAGGTGTTCAAAAAGTGTTCAAACGTAGGCTCTATAGCGTTGGTCACTTTGCTGGCAGGCGTTAGCACCTTAGGGCAACGATAGGACGATGACTCCAGCTTAGCGTGCAGAGTGGATTCATTCGATAGAGAGGGGCTGCTCATGAGTGGTTCGAGCAGGTGCTAAATTGATTAGCGAGTCTAGCTGCCAGTATTCGCGGGTGCTAGATGTCGTGCCACTGAGACTGTAGACGGTGCCCAGATAGCTTTTGATCATCGCAAAGAAAGGCTCATCAGGTGCGACTTCCAACCAATCGCTGATAGCGCCATATATCCGCGATAAGCTTGACCCGGCATTGACGTAGGAATAGCCATTGTTCGGATGGGCCAATGACTGAGTGGCGTTGACAAAGGTCGGGTACTTGTCTAGCGGCTCGAAGGTGGGCGCGTTTAGTAGGCGGCTCATGGCACCGATGCCAGTCGTGACAATGAGGGTATCTTCGGCTACCCAGCTATGGCTCAAGAAGCTAGTGGTTTTGTCAGAGCTCTCATCTGGAGGAAACTGTAGGCTAACAGCGGGGGCATCGTTGACGCGGGTATCAACGGCGATGTTTTGGCCGAAGAAGCTGGTCGTGAGCGGGCCAACGGCGTCGAGGGCGGCCTGGGCGGTAGGGCGATCGCTCGTCTGTAAGGCCAAGCCCACTTCTATCCCAGCCCCTGGAAACGTGCTGTTAATCGCCCCTGTGTTGCTTGGGAAAAAGAACAGCGCAAATTCTCGATCCATCCAGCCAAATATTTCTGTATCTAAATCAAGTCCAGTTAGTAACTGAGCCCCGAAACGAAGCTGGTCTAGGTAGTCTCGCGTGGTTTCGTCTGCTGACAAGATATTGGCAATTCGGTTCCACAGACCGGCCATATTGCGACCGCTGCCAAGGGCGTAGGTCGGGGCGGGGACAAAGCGCAAGGCACTGTCTGCGTAGGGGAGATCGGGTGTTGCGGTGGGCCGCAGAGCCTCGTTGCCATATAGCCTAGCCTGGAGCCGCAGCCCTTCAGCTTGAGGGTAAACAAGACTGTCAAAGGTAACGCCGGTGAGCGTTTTTGCGGCTAGGAGGCGTGCTTCTGGCGGAATGCTCAGCGGTAGATTTAGCCAAGTGGGTAGAGTCGGCAGTCCTGTGGGCAGTCCGGGTGGTAGTCCGGGCGGACGAGGCAGACCCTCGGCAAAGGGGAAGCCGCTGCCAAGGTTGAACTTAGAGGTTTCGGATAGGTTGGCGTAGATGCGGGCGATCGCACAGCTACCGATGTCACAGTTCGCATCGGCTAAATCTGCATCGTCTGTATTTGGGCTGTCTGCATCTGGGTGCTGTGCCCGCAAAAACAGCGCGTTCTCTCCTAAGTTAGGCCGGGCTAACTGCTGATAGTCGATGAGGGTTTTAAGGGTATTGGGATTTTGCGACAACACGACGTGATTACCAATGCGAGCGATCGCCAGTCCTGGCACCGTATACGAATAGCCGTCTTCTGTGCCAAACCCTTCTGGCCCAGCCTCTTCTGAGAAGGGCACATCGGGCTGCTCTGAGCTCGAAACGGCCTTTTCCAACTCCACGGGCGCTTCCGTTTCTTCGATGCCTTCATCAGTGGCTCCATCAATGCCTTCGAGGTCCTCAAAGTTTTCGAAGCTTTCAGTACGAGCCGGCCATGACCATAGCATCGTCCCTTGATGCAGCCTTTCCTCGGGTGCTTCGCCTTTGATCTGCGCTAGCTGGTCGATAAATGGCTCAAAGGCATCCACGTCTACGATGGGCGTTACTGAATAAATCTGTGAATCGATATCTGAAACCGTAATGCGGCGAGGTGAGGCTTCGGGCAAAATCGCGACGACTGAGTGATCGCCTATCCAAGAGGACACACCGCCCGACTGACCCAAGTCCTGATTCAATCCTTGAGCTAGGTCAGCTGGCAACAGCGGTAGTCCTGTATAACCTCCATACTGACCGCTAAAGCCGGCAATTTTGGCAAAAAGCTCGAACTGCTTGAGTGCTTCCCAAGTCTCACCGCCCAAAGAAATAAAGATAGCGACAGGTGTATTTTCAGGCAGCATTTCTGCCAGGGAACGGTCGGCAACGACAGGCGAGTCATCCTTGCGCTCAGCAATATCTGGACTGTGCGTTTCTGTCACCGTCAAAAACTGACTGTCATCATCCATTCCCCAAACGGGTAATGGCCAAATGCTTGCCATCAAAAGCAGAACTGTTAACCCTTGCAATCGCTTGCTGCGGAACAGCTTCTGGCGGCTTAAAAAAGCCGTATGCCGAAAAATCATTCTTAAGATCCTATTCAACAGAAATCGATTTATTCCTTAATAAAGCTGGTTACACAGCCTACCGGACATTTCACAGAAAAAGGAGGCTAATCCGCACATAATATTTCGCCTATAGCAGATAGCAAAACGGCGTTGGTACACTCAAACCATAAGAGAAAGAGGATTTGACTCATGCAAGGCCAACTTAAAACGGTTGCCCTCCTCGGAGCGTTAACCGGCTTATTGGTGTTTATCGGATATGCCCTTTATGGCGGCACAGGGGCTATTTTTGGCTTGATTATGGCCGCTGTGACTAATCTAGGATCTTGGTTTTACTCTGACAAAATTGCCCTCTCAGCCTATCGCGCCCAGCCGGTCAGCCGTGAGCAAGCCCCTGCCCTCTACGATATGGTTGAGCGCCTTGCCACCAAAGCAGATATTCCTATGCCGGGTGTTTACCTCGTTCCTGGCCAAGCAGCGAATGCCTTCGCCACTGGCCGCGATCCTGAGCATGCAGCGGTGGCCGTCACCGAAGGCATCGTCAAGGCGCTCAGCACAGAAGAGCTAGAAGGCGTACTTGCCCATGAGCTTACCCACATTATCAATCGCGATACGCTGACTCAAGCGGTGGCGGCGACGCTGGGCGGGGCGATCGCCTTTTTGG
Organism: Phormidesmis sp.; assembly: GCA_049680585.1. Taxonomy (GTDB): domain Bacteria; phylum Cyanobacteriota; class Cyanobacteriia; order Phormidesmidales; family Phormidesmidaceae; genus Phormidesmis. The sequence continues at coordinate 17,681 of JBAUIB010000448.1, read as the reverse complement.
CTCAGATGCTTCAGTACAGCCTGTTCTTTGGCGGGAATCGCGATCGCGATGGCGGGGGTGCTAATCCTCTCGCGCTGATGGCCACTATCTTTCTGGCACCGATGGCCGCTACCGTGATTCAACTCGGCATTTCTCGCACCCGTGAATTTGCTGCCGATGCGGGCGCAGCTAAGCTGACGGGCAATCCTCGTGCCCTTGCCCAGGCATTACAGCGCCTAGAGGCCAGTGCTCAGCGTCTACCGATGACGGCCAACCCAGCTTTTGAGCCACTGCTAATTGTCAACGCACTGCCCAAGCAAATGTTTAGGAGCCTGTTTTCGACGCATCCCTCGACAGAAGATCGCATTGCCCGCCTGCTCGAAATAGAGCAAACGCTGGGTCTGAAAGGCGGTGAAAAAGGCGCTGTCTCTTTCGGCGCGTAGGCGGCGCAATGCATAGGTTTCGTTTCTAAACAGAAATAGATTGCAAACAGGCATCGGCGCTTGGAAGGTACTGACTTCCACCGATGCCTTTTCATTGGCCCGTTCATTGGCCCAGATGGCCTAACCCATTCGGGTCTACTTTGTTAATAGATCCAGCGTCCTTCTTAGCAAAAATCAACACTCATTCTAAAATTATCAAACACGAAGCCGCAAAACTATCAAACCCAAGACTGCCGAACGCAACCGATCTCGAAGCCCGTTTCACCTATACGATGCAATATTCATAACGTTCAATGGCTCAAGTCCTCGGTGCACTCCTCATTTTCACCCTCGTCCCTCTCCTCGGTTCTCTGCCGCTCACTGGCTGGATAGTCCGCGCCCTGACGGGCAAACAGCTTACCCAACTCGGGACGGGTAATGTCAGCGTTTCTGCCGCCTTTTATCACGGCGGTACGGCTGTAGGCGTTCTCTCAGTGGTCGCTGAAGCTTTCAAAGGCATTGCTGCGGTCCTGATCGCTCGCTATTTTTTTGGTAACGATGCCATTTGGCCAGTCCTCTCGCTGATATTTCTCGTCATGGGCCGCTATTGGGGCAGCCAAGGAGCTGGCACAACTAATATTGCCTGGGGATTTTTCGTTTACGATCCGCTGGTGGCTGGGCTCACCTTTCTGCTGAGCTTTGTGGGCTTTACAATTTTGCGTCTGCGCCAGCAGGGTCGCCTGTTCGTGCTGGTGCTGATGCCGCTGCTGACGGCCCTAGTGCATCCCACTGAGGGTATGCGAACTGTTGTCGTCGCCTGTCTCTCTGGCCTGATTGCCTGGATTTACAGCAAAATACCCGATGATTTGGATCTGCCTGTGGCAACCAGTACTGGAGACTCTCGGCGAATGTTTCGGTTTTTTCAAGGCGATCGCGCCCTTAAATCTCTCACCACTGTGCTGAAGCCCACAGAAGTCGGTGCCAAAGCCGCCACGCTCTCACAGCTTCATGCTTGGGGCTATCCGGTTGCACCTGGCTATGTCCTTCCCGCTGGCGACGATCCAACCACGCTCATCCAGGCCGTTTCTCCTAGCACTGAGCATCCCGTTGTTGTTCGCTCATCTGCGACGGGTGAAGACTCTCTCACCGCCTCTGCGGCGGGTCAGTATGTGTCGGTGACTCAGGTCAACAGCCCAGCCGCGCTCGATCAGGCGATTACCGTTTGCCTGAATGCTTACAACGCCCCTAGCGCCGTCCGCTATCGCCAGCGGCAAAATCTGAGTGACGGCACAATGACCGTGCTCGTGCAGCCCCACATATTCGGCGTTTTTTCAGGGGTGGCCTTTAGCCGTGATCCGATTGCCCGTGCAGGAGATAGCGTGGTGGTTGAAGCGCTGCCGGGTGAGGCTGGTAATGTCGTCTCTGGTCAGGTCACGCCCGAACGCTATCAGGTCACGCTAGGTGAACTGTCTATCAGTGCATTTAAGGGCGAGTCAGATACCGATGCTGGCAGTCACAATGGCGCTAGCAAGGCTCAGATAAATTCCTGGCAGATGCCTGCCGAGCTGGATCCACCCATAGTGGGCGACGGGCAAGTTCCCAAAAGACTGATTCAGCAGGTCGCCTATCTCACTCGTCACTTAGAAGATCGCTTTCACGGCATTCCTCAAGATGTGGAATGGACGTTTGACGGTCAGCAGCTTTGGGTCTTACAAAGTCGCCCGATCACGACACTGCTGCCGATTTGGACCCGTAAAATTGCCGCTGAAGTTATTCCAGGGACGATCCGTCCACTGACTTGGTCAATTAACCAGCCGTTAACCTGCGGCGTGTGGGGCCGCTTGTTTACTACGGTTCTCGGCCCCCGTGCCGAGGGCATAGACTTTTCTCAGACGGCCACGCTTCACGCCGCCAAGGCGTATTTCAACGCCACCTTGCTAGGCGATATCTTCACGCGCATGGGCTTGCCGCCGGACAGCCTGGAGTTTTTGACGCGAGGGACCACGTTTCGCAGACCGCCTTTACTCACGACGGTGCAAAATGCGCCGGGCCTATGGCGGTTACTACGCCAGGAAATGAAGCTGCCTCGCAGTTTTGCCGCGGCAAAGCAGGCGCTGTTTGACCCAGCGCAGGCGCGATCGCAAGAATATATTCTGTCTGAACGCTCTGAATCTGAAATCATCGAACGCATCGACGAGGTGCTGCTGCTGCTCGAAAAAACGACCTACTACAACATTTTGGCGCCGTTGAGCTTGGCTTTGCGACAAGCCATCTTCAAGGTGGACTTAGCTGCCCTTGACAGCAGCCGTAGTCAGGAAGTGATGGCCTTAGTAGAGCTGAAGAAATTGGCAGTGCAGCTGCGATCGCTGCTCCCCGATCTAGGACTTCACTCTACCCTAGACTCAGCTGCCCGCACCGCCCCAACTACAGGAGCCTCCCTATTTGCCGCCCTTGCCGAGCATCCAGAAGGCCATCAGGTGTTCGATCAGCTAGATTCCTTTCTTGATAAATACGGCTATCTCAGTGAAGTGGCCACTGACATTGCTGTTCCCACCTGGCGCGAGTCGCCGCAGCCCGTGCGTGAACTGCTAGCTCAATACCTGCTCAACCCTGATCTGAGCGTCGATGCGAATGCGCAAACTGGCAGAAACATCGGCAAAAGATTAGAGATGCAGACGTCAGGGTCTGGCTGGAAAGCTCGCCAGGTTCAAACCCGGTTAGATCTCAAAGGGCAAGTGGCAGAGATCTACAATCGGCTGTTAGCAGATCTTAGAGGGTGCTTTGTCGAGCTCGAAGCCCGTTGGCTCAGTGCCTGCCAGCTAGAGCATCCAGGCGATATCTTTTTTCTCACTTGGCCGGAGGTTCGCACCCAGATCAGCCAGCCGATAGCTACCAGTGAGCTACGTCGCAAAATCGAATTAGAAAAAGCGCAGTGGCAGCGCCAGAGGCAGCAGCGAGTTCCTCATTTAGTCTACGGCCAGCCTGCTGCCACCACCGTAGTGGGGGACAGCCTATCTGGGAGTGCAGGTATGCTAGCACCGGTTTCATCCGGGATGTTGCAAGGGATTGGGGCCAGCGCTGGACAAGTCGAAGGCACCATTCGCGTGTTAGAAAAATTGGCTGACGTCGGGCCGCAAATCAATCAGCAGACGATCTTGGTGGTACCCTACACCGACGCGGGTTGGTCGCCCTTACTGTCTCGCATCGGTGGGCTAATTGCTGAAGTGGGCGGTCAGCTCTCACACGGTGCCATTATTGCGAGAGAATATGGCATCCCAGCCGTGATGGATGTCACCGATGCCACACATCGGTTAAGCGACGGTCAGCGCGTTCGCATTGATGGTCATCATGGCACTATCGAAATCTTGTAGATTGGTTACACACAGCTCAAAATTCGCCATCAGCGTTCTTTGCCATCAGCGTCCCATCGTGCATTTTATGATGCGCGTCATTTAGTCGTAATGAACAGGATCCTCCAAACAGACTCACAAGGCACCTGTCCAGGAACGGGTCAAGGCACCTTCAGCGGCGCAAACTCGCTTAAGCTTTTTTACCGGAGCTGGCATCCGGCGATGGCTAACGCTTCTGCCTCAGTCGAATCAGCCGCTGCTCACTCACTGGTTTCTCCAGTTTGCGTTAAAGGCGTGCTGGCATTGGTGCATGGTCTCGGTGAGCATTCAGGCCGCTACGACTCGGTGGTTGAGGCGCTGACATCGGCGGGCTATGCCGTCTTTGCGTTTGACAATCAGGGGCATGGCCGCTCCGAAGGCCAGCGGGGACACATCGACTGCTGGCAAAACTACCGCGATAATATTGAGTCCTTTTTACAGCTTGTTCGTCAACAGGAGCCCACCGCACCGCTGTTTTTAATGGGGCATAGTTTGGGGGGGTTAATTGTACTAGACTACGTTTTGCGCAGCGCCCAGTCGGCTTCGTTCGCGTCACTGAAGGTGCGAGGGATTATAGTCAGCGCGCCGCCGATGCAGCCAGTGGGTAACGCGACTCACACTGCGCGGGTGGCGATCGCCCGGCTGCTATCGGGCGTTTTGCCCCGCTTTACGCTCAAGATGGGGCTAGATCAAGGCAGCTTATCGCGTGACGGTCGGGTGGAAGTTCTTGCTCAGCAAGATCCGCTGGTGCACCCCTATGTGACGCTGCGCTGGGGGAGTGAGACGATCAAGGCAATTGACTGGGTGAAGGCACATATTCAGTCATTATCGCTACCGATTTTGCTGCTGCATGGTGGGGCGGATCCGATTATCGATCCCGCGGGTAGTCGGGCGATATTTGAGCAGATTACCAGTACTGAGAAAAGGCTGCGGATTTATCCGGGGAGCTATCACGAGCCGCACAATGATTTAGATGCGGATACGGTAACTGCAGATATTGTGAGTTGGATAGAGGGATGCCTGTAGAGAGAGATAGTTTGCTGTTGTTGCATCAAGGTCTCAGCGCTCACGGCTGTAGTGCACACAGTGGCGAGGGCCGTATTTGCGCGCGATCGCCCGTCTAATCGGATAAAGTCTGTTAGTATGGTGCCTTGGCTGAGCGTCTAGTCTGCGTGATCGCCAGAAGTGCTATCGCCTTGAGGGGCAATCGCTTCAACCCAACCTCATTGATGATATGTGCTCTTAGGCTAATTCCGTATGTCCTCGTTTCTATCAGAGGGGCCATGTTGGGAAGTAGGGCATTGCCAGACAACGGCTCAGGCGCCGACTTTTATATCCTATGTCTCTAGAACCCATTGCTTTCCGTACCCTTGGCTTACGGAGTGAGCTTTTGCGCGCCGTGGCCGAACAAGGCTACAGCGATCCCACCCCCATTCAGCAAAAGTCTATTCCGGTTGTGATGCAAGGCCGTGATGTCATGGCCAGCGCCCAAACCGGTACGGGCAAAACGGCTGGGTTTACCCTGCCACTCTTGCAGCGGCTCTGTGAAGGACTGCCGCCTCAAGATTTGCCACCTGTAGAGGATGCCCGTGCCGCAAGCGATGTGCCAAACGGCGTTCAAAACGGCCACAAGCCGACAAAAGGCAGAGTCAAGCCCATCCTCAGGAAAACTAAATCTGCTGGTGGCAGCTCTAGCCGGAATGGAAGCGGTAGGGCCGATCACCGTCCGATTCGAGCGCTGATTGTGACTCCCACTCGTGAGCTGGCTGCGCAGGTGGCCGACAGCGTCGATACCTATGGCAAATATCTGCCGATCCGCTCAACGGTTATTTTTGGCGGCGTTAAGATCAATCCTCAAATTTCTAAGCTCAGGCAAGGCGTCGATGTCCTAGTGGCTACCCCAGGCCGCCTGCTCGACCACGTGGGGCAGCAGACGGTTGATCTCTCACAGGTAGAAATTTTGGTCCTGGACGAAGCTGATCGCATGCTAGATATGGGCTTTATCCACGACATTCGTAAAATTTTGGCCCTGGTCGCAGAAGACAGGCAAACGCTGCTGTACTCGGCCACCTTCTCTCAGCCGATTAAGAAATTAGCCGATAGTTTTTTGCGATCGCCCGAACTGATTGAAGTGGCCCGCCGCAACGCCGCTGCTGAGACGGTTGATCAGCTTGTCTACCCAGTAGATCGCGCCCGCAAGAGCGATCTGCTCTCCTTTATCATCGGCTCTCGCAACTGGCAGCAGGTACTGGTGTTTACGCGCACGAAGCATGGCGCAAACCGCCTCACCAAGCACCTGCAAAAGGACGGCCTCACCGCAGCGGCCATTCACGGCAATAAAAGTCAAGGTGCCCGAACGCGAGCGCTGGCTGCTTTCAAGTCAGGCGAAGTGCGCGTGCTAGTTGCAACCGATATTGCCGCCCGTGGTCTCGATATCGATCTGCTGCCGCATGTGGTGAATTTTGAGCTGCCGAATGTGGCTGAAGACTATGTGCACCGCATTGGCCGAACGGGGCGAGCGGGCAATGAAGGGCAAGCTATTTCGCTCGTGTGTGTGGATGAAAAAGGGTTGCTGAGAGATATTGAGCGACTGCTCAAACGAGAGCTTCCCAAAGAAGTCATTTCAGGCTACGAACCTGATCCGTCTATCCCGCCCGAACCTATTCCCAATGGACGCAATAATCCTCGAGGGGGCAATCGGGGACGATCCTCTAGCAATAATGGCCGGGGGCGCAATTCCAGTCGTTCGAGCGGATCGCGATCGCCCAAGCCCGTCCTAAACAAAAGCCGTTCGGCCAGCCCCAAGCCACGTCGCGCCTCCAGCTAGCTATTTCTGCTAGAAGGCGCTGAGGCTAGAGCAACGTGGAGGCTAAAGAGACGCTGCCTGTGTGACGACTGACGGCTTGGCTTAGTATTGTCTACAGGTTTGAATATTCTTGGTTTGGAGTATGGCTCTTTCCTATGCGATTCTGGCAGCGCTGACGAACCAGCCTTGCAGCGGTTATGACTTAGTAAAACGCTTTAACCGATCTGTAGAGTGCTTTTGGAGTGCCAGCCATCAGCAAATTTATAAAGCACTCTCTAAGCTCGAAGAGGATGAGCAAATCTCTTCTGAAAAGATCGAGCAGGAAAATCGGCCTAACAAAAAGCTCTATACCGTAACTGATGCAGGCCGGCAGCATTTGCAGCAGTGGATTGGAGAGCAGGATGCGATCGCCCCTTTAAAGTCCGAGCTCCTAATCAAGCTCTCGGTCGGTCACACGGTCCCTACCGACACGCTACTGCAAACCCTGCAAACCTACTACGACCAGCACCGCGAAAAGCTCAAAAGCTATCAGATTGTTTCCAAGCAGTACGCTCAAGTTCCCCAGCTATCGCGCGAAAGCCAATTTCAATATCTGGCACTGCGGGCGGGCATTCGTCAGCAGCTCGCCTGGATTGCCTGGTGTGAAGAGGCAATGGGATTTTTGGGTCAGCCTGTGGCGATTCGCGAATCCTCGTCAGTGAGCTGAGGGTTTGAGCTGGCATTTTTCGCACAGTCCAAAAAATTCCAGGGTGTGATAGAACGTCTGGAAATGATGCGATTCCGTTAGGTGGCCCTCTAGTCCGTGAACCGGGCATTCTGCCATGACGGTCGATTCTCCGCAGCGCACGCAGGTGAGGTGATGAGTGTCCTCCTGCGCGAGGCTATACAGGGATTCTCCACTGGGCAAGGTGCGAACCTGCAATGCCCCCTCTAGCTTGAGAGAGTCTAAGGCGCGGTAAACCGTTGCCAATCCCATTGTGATCTGACGTTGACGCAGCTGTACATACAGCTCCTGAGCTGACACGGCTGTTTTGAGCTGCTTCAGTAAGTCAAAAACCTGAGTTTGACTGCGGGTGCGACGGCCTTTCATAACACGGAAATTCTAGTAGGCAAGTTAAGCGGCAAGGATAAATAGGTGAGGGATAAGCGTAAATGTCAATTTATCTCAGCTTAGGTTATTTCAGCTTAGGCCGCGCAGGCGAAAACTAGGGGAACAATTGCGGTAGGATCCACATGTCCTTTCCGTAGCTGGTGACCGTGGCGCAATCTTTAAAGGCTAACACTCAGACCGAGGTATCCGGCAACCTATACCGTGCCAAAGTGTATGTCACGCTGCGACCCTCTGTGCTCGATCCAGCCGGAACAGCGGTGCGCTCTGGTCTTAGCCATATGGGCTACGACAATGTTTCTAAAGTTCGTATTGGTAAATATATTGAGCTAGAGCTAACGGCTGAAAGTGAGGCGACAGCTCAGCAGCAGCTCGACAAAATTTGTCATCAGCTACTGGCCAATCCTGTGATTGAGACTTATCGAATTGACGTCTTTGCGGCGGCTGAGGCTGACGTCTAAGTCTCTTGGCATAAGGTGGTTTTTGACGTACCTATTTGATGTACTTAGAGGAAAGGCTGTATGAAGTTTGGTGTAATTGTTTTTCCAGGGGCGAACTGCGATCGCGATATCGCCTATATCCTACGGGATATTCTCAACCAGCCCACCCGGATGATCTGGCACGAAGACAGTGATTTGGCCGATACCGATGTCGTGGTCGTACCCGGCGGATTTAGCTATGGTGACTACTTGCGCTGTGGTGCGATCGCTCAATTTTCTCCCGCGATGCGAGCGACCGCTGAACATGCCCGCCAAGGCAAGCGGGTCATGGGCATTTGCAATGGCTTTCAGGTGCTCACAGAGATGGGGCTGCTGCCAGGGGCGCTGGTGCGCAACCAGGATCTGCATTTTGTGTGCGATCGCGTCACGATGACCGTAGAGCGCACTGATTTGCCCTGGACGCAAAACTACCAACAGAATCAAATAATTACCCTGCCGATCGCTCATGGAGAAGGCTGCTACTACGCTGAGCCCGATACTATCAAAACCCTAGAAGACAACGATCAAGTGCTGTTTCGCTACTGTGATCCCCAAGGTGAGCCCACCGCGGCCGCCAATCCCAACGGCTCTATTGGCAACATTGCGGGTATCTGCAACCGCGCAGGCAATGTCTTGGGCATGATGCCCCATCCGGAGCGGGCCGCCGACTCAGCGCTGGGCAATACGGATGGGTTAGCCTTATTTGAGGGTCTGTTGAGATCAGCGTTAGTGGCAGCGTAGATTGCGCGCGCTTACTCAACTCTCAGGCGGCGTGTAATCACCGTTAGCCCGTCATCGCGTACGAGCAAGGCCGAGACCCAGCGGCTGTCAGGTGTGGCCGGGGCCTCGCCAACTTTAAATAATCCGCCTGCGGTGAGTAGCTCTAGCTCCACTGGCCGACCGGTAAAAAAGTCAGTCGCACTTACGCCCTCTTCCACAGCTGCGCCCAGTAAGTAGCGATTGCCCAAAGGCTCCACCACAATGGCATCAAAATCGTAGCTTTCGCCGGGCGTTACCTGCTCTGGCAAAATCACAGATACGGTAGGGGGCGTCTCTCCAGAGCTTAGCTGGTTGCGTTCTGAAAGCGTTTTTTGCGAGACAATCTTACCGCCCTCAAAAGTTTGCTGTGAGCGAATTACAGATTCTAGCTGGGCGGGCTGACCAGCCGTGAGCTGAGTGCCCTCTATGTAGGTGACGGTTTCGGCAATGTAGCCGTTATCTGAGGGCTCCCAGGACTGTAGCTCCACGCGGTAGGTTAGCTCACTATACTGTGCCCACAGCGTTTGCAGCGCTTCTGGCAGCGTTTCGTAGGTGAATCCGTCTTCATTGGCAAACTCAGGACTGTAACTCTGCATGACTGCAGCCACGTCTCGCGCACTGGCTGCTGTTTCAATTTGTCCAATGGCGCTGACTAGCTCAGCGGGGGCTGTCTCAGGAGACGCCGCTTGAGCCTGACGCCCGCTGCCCATCGCCAGAACCAGTCCACAGACGAGCGCAGAGGCGACCTGATATTTTTTTTGCCAGGGCCAGCGATGAGTCATAGCGTTGCGCTTCCTTACGTTGAGTTGTTAAACCAATTGAATCAAGATTGTTGGCAGATAATACCTTAAACCAAGGTAACCTGAAATTCACACTTACCGTGGTTATTTCCGAAGGAGGGCCCATGTCATTGGATGTCAGAGGTGAGGAGCCGACAGCGCTGTCTACCGATCTCGATCCGTCGGCTGATTTCTCTACCCAGATATCCAACGAGTTGGCGACCGGGTCATCCGTTCGATCTGCTGCGGCTGCGCCTACGGCCAAGCTGCTGATTGCGGCCAGTGGGACAGGCGGGCATTTGTTTCCGGCGATCGCCGCTGCCGAACAGCTCTCTGACTACCACATTGAATGGCTCGGTGTCCCGGATCGCTTAGAAACTCAGCTTGTACCCGCGCACTACCCTATTCATACCGTTCGCATGAGCGGTGTTCAGGGTGGTTTTGGCCTAAACACCCTCAAGCTGCTGGCCCGATTTGCCCAGTCAACGCTGCAAGTGCGCCGCCTGCTCCAGCAGGGAAATTTTCAGGCGGTCTTTACCACAGGGGGATATATTGCAGCGCCAGCCATCATCGCGGCGCGCTCGTTAGGACTGCCCGCCGTTTTACATGAGTCGAATGCGCTGCCAGGTAAAGTGACGCGCTGGCTCAGTCCGCTCTGTACGACAGTTGCCCTCGGTTTTCAGGAGGCGGTTGAGCATTTGCCGACGGCGAATACGGTAGTGGTCGGAACGCCGGTGCGATCGCAGTTTCTCAACGCTGCTGCCGAACCGCTCAGTGGGCTAGATATTCCCTCAGACGTGCCGCTGATTGTCATTGTTGGCGGTTCTCAGGGGGCCGTGGCTATCAATAAAATGGTGCGCATGGCGGCTCCTGGTTGGCTCGACACAGGGGCCTGGATTGTCCATATTACGGGCACTAACGATCCTGAGGCCGACAGCTTTAGCCATCCTCACTATATTCATCGGCCTTTTTATCGCAACATGGCCGCGCTTTTTCAGCGAGCTAACTTAGCTGTAAGCCGGGCCGGGGCCGGTACCCTGGTCGAGCTAGCGATTACGAGCACCCCTTCTATCTTGATTCCGTATCCGTTTGCCGCCGAAGATCACCAGACTCACAATGCGAATGCATTCGCCCAATCGGGGGCAGCTCAGCTTTATCAACAGTCAGATCTCACCGCGCCGCAGCTGAGGGCTCTCGTGCTTGCTCTCCTGAAATCACCTGATCAGCTCGCGGCAATGGCCGCTGCTGCCAGCCGCCTCTCGACAACCGACAGCGCCGCAAAGGTCGCCCAACTGATTGCCCAACAGGTCAGCCAATAGCGGGATGAGCCGATAGTGGGATAAGCGAATAAATAATTGTAGGAGTAAGCGGGTTCACCATCGGTCGGTCCGTAGTATGTAGACAGTGCATCGTTGAGGGTGTGCATGTCGTGAACAGTGTGATGAATATTGGTTATGAATATTGCGCGCATAATCAGTCTTCTGCTGAAGCAATTTAGACAGTCGTCTAATCAATCGCTAGGGCTCTGGCTACTGTCTGTCGGCATTGCCTTTGTGGTTAGCATCCTGTTGGCTCGCCTGTTAGGGGTCTCAGGATTTGGCACGTACGCCTATGCCGTGATGTGGGCATATTTACTGAGCGTATTGGCAACGATGGGCTGTGACAGTTTGTTGACGCGCGAGCTGGCGCTCTATCGCGCGCGCGCTGATTGGGCCCTGATGCGAGGGCTTTTGAATTGGGCCGATAGCACTGTGGTACTCGTTTCTACAGGATTGGCAGTGGTGGCAATATTGGTCATCTGGAGCGTCAGCTCACGGGCCGAGCTAGAGCCGATTATCGCGCTGTGCATTGCGATCGCCCTGGTGCAAGTGCTGGCGTTTAGAAATCTCAGACGCGGGGCGCTGCAAGGGCTCAATCGTCCAATTAACGGACTATTGCCTGAACTGCTGATCGCACCGCTCATCCTGATTGTCTTAACGATTGGCACTGACTTTGTTTTGAGAGTGGGATGGGAGCGATCGCTCAGTCCGCTATGGGCGATTGGCCTGTACGGTGTCAGTGCTGTTGTGACGTTGATTCTGGTTCGTCAGGCTTTGGGGCGCTCACTGCCAAAGCCCGCTAAAACTGCACTCCCCAAGTATCAGAGCGAGGTCTGGCTTAAGGGCGCTTTGCTGTTCTGGCTAGTGGAAAGCCTACCGGTAGTGAATACTCAGATCGATGTACTGATGTTAGGTGCGATGCAAGGCGTCGAGACGGTCGGCCTATATGTGCCCATCAAGCAAGGCGCTCAGCTAATTCCGCTGATTCTAATCATTGTCAGCCGTCGCTTAGCGCCGACAATGGCGGGGGCCTATGCCGACAGTCGAGTCCTCGACTTGCAGCAGCTCATCACAAAGCGCGTACGTTTGATTTCAGGCATCGCTTTTCTGCTTGCCGCCACCCTGATAGTCTGCGGACCGCAGTACCTTTCGCTGTTTGGTTTGGCATTTGTTGGCGGTCACAGTGCCTTGTCCATTCTCTGCATTGGCAGCTTCATTTCTACCGCCGTTGGGCTTTCTCTGATCGTATTGAATGCAACTGGGCATCAGCGCCATGTCGCCATCATTGGGGGGCTGACTATCGCCCTCAACACTGTGCTAAACGCCGTCTGCATTCCTCGATGGGGGCTCGAAGGGGCCGCTCTAGCGAGTTCGATCAGTGTGGTGCTAGGGGGCTTTATTGGCCTATTGGTCGTTAGACAAACGCTCGGGATTGATGCAACGCTGATGGGGTTACCAGTCAGCAAAGCTAGCGGTAAATAGCGATTTGACTAATTTTCGTCAAATCGCAATTGATAGAATTAAGGGCAGCGCTGTCGGCTCTCTTCGGCTTTACGCTCTAGCAGCAAGGTCTTACCCACCATCGGATTGCGGTACAGCCGCTCAAATTCCCGGCTGAAGTGGGCCGCAACCGTCGGATTACGAATGACCAGTAGCGCTTCGTCGTTTTCGGTATTAGCCGCATGGCTCCAGTTTTGAGAGCCAACAATCACCGTGGCGCGATCAATCACTGCAAATTTGTGATGGAGCTTATCGCCGACAGGCAGGCGAGGCGAGCCCACCGAGTCAATCGGATTAAGCCAGGGGCGGTTGTCAGGCTCTATCCGGCAGCGCTGATCACGTAGCGACATGCCCAACATATCGAGCGCCTCGCTGTAGCTGCGATAGGCAAATCCAGGATCGATCAAAGCCCGCAGCGCCGCGCCTGCTTTGACGCGATTTTCGAGCTGATTGGCAATGCGCTGTTCAGAAAAGACGAAGAGGGCCAAATCGATACTGCGCGTTGATTGGGCTAGGGTTTGGCTGATCAGGCCGTTAACGCTTTGCGGCCAGGGTTTACTGGCAGAGTGGGGAGAAAACTGAAGTGTAATCGAGCCGGTCGGTAAGCTCACAGCTTGGGTGGGACGCGACGGCTTTTGCAGCCCAAATCGGCTATCTGGACGGGCCGCTGGGCCATCCCCCCACATCAGGTCAAATTCTTGGGTGAAGTAGGCAGCGATCGCCGGACTATCAATTTTGAGCAGAACGTTAGCGTTGCCTCGGCTCTCAGGATTTTCAGCATCCCCATGAATGCCCGAAAATGTCAGATTAGCAGAGCCTGTCAGCACCCACCGACCATCTATAACCAAAAACTTATGATGCATTAAGCCGCTGCCTTTCGAGCCATCGGCGGTGTCATCTAGCAATGGAACTTGAGCGCGCCATAAAAGATCTAAGGCATTGCCAGGTTCACGATGTGCATCTTCTGCTGGAGTCAAAGTAGGAACGGGATGAGTAGCCGGATGGGCATACTGATTTTCTAAAACTAAGCGAACGCTCACTCCCCGGCGGTGGCTATCGACCAGTGCCTGTGCAACAAGCGGTAAATTTAGCGCCTGGACGGCGATATCAACAGAGGTAGTGGCCTGCTCAATAGCGGTAATGACTGCTTGCTCTAGGTCATCGCCTAGTCGGTCGATCTGGCGGTAGGGCTCGCTATAGACGCTGGCCTCAGAATGGTTGAAAAAGACTTGAAGGTAAGGGTCTTGGGGCAGCGGCGCGATCAGCGGTTGAACGGCAGGTGTAGAAGCCGTCGTGATGCGCCACACGCTGCTGCCAGCGACAAGACTCAGGCCCAAGGCAACCAGTAAAAACCGTCGCTGGTGGCGAATACGTTGAAAAATCACAGGTTTCCAGCCAAAGTGTTTAGCCCCAAGTATCTAGGCGGAAAGGACCTAAGCGGAAAGGACCTAAGCGGGTCGATGTCAAAACCTATCAATCACCCCTCAACTGTTAGTTATCCCATTTGCGCTGATCGCTTCTCTCTTTTCCTACTGGAGCCATCTAGTCTACTCATGTGTAGAGTGAGAGCTAGTTTTGGTATCTATTGCTACGGTTTACTATCCTGAAAGTGTCAAGAAAACCTTTCTCAGGAGAGTAACCCCTTATGAAAAACACGCTTTCATCTCGTTGGACATCCGCACAGCTCATTCAACTGGGCAAAAGCCTTGAGGGTGCCTATGGTACGGGTCTGATGACGTCATCTCAAAAAGCAAACGCTGAAAAAACACGCAGCGATCGCTGGACGACTCAGCAACTGCTACAGATGTCAGCAGCCAAATCTTTGCCCTTCAGCTAGCCGTCGGCTGCTGATTGTTCAACTTCTTCAGCTTGAATGCTCTCTAGCAGTGCGTACACCACTGGTGGTTGCAAGGCGTCGGTTAGCAGCGCCACGCCGACTGAGCGCGTCAGTGGCACCGGCAATGAGTAGACCCGTACAGTTTCAGGAATGGGTTCAGCCGCCAGCCGTGGCAAGATAGTCCCGCCCAGTCCCTGCGCGACCAAGCCAACAATTGCCGCATCAGTTTCCACCTCGTTGACGACATTCAGCCAGCAGCCCAGCGCGTTGATATGCTCGTATAGCGGCCGCATCATAGTGTAGTCAACCGGCGGCATAATCAAAGGCAGTTTGGCGATCTGCGACCAGCTCATTTGCGGCTGCGCAACTGCGATATCGGGCGGGAGTAAAAGAATAAACTCGTCTCTTAGCAGCTCTTGGGCCACCATGCCTTTGCCAACAGGCATGATGGTAATACCGACATCAGCGCGGCCTTCTCGTAAAGCTCGCTCCACCTGATCGCTGGTATCGTGCTCAATGATATTGACGACAATACCTGGAAAATTTTGATAAAGTCGCTTGATTGCCTTAGGCAAAATGTGGGTGGCAATGCTGCGAAACGTGGCCACCTTTACCTGACCTTTCTCTAAGCCTTTGGCCGCTGCTGCTTCTTGTAAGATGGCGTCTGTGCTGCTAGCGATCACTTTCGCATGGGTGAGAACGCGATCGCCCACTGGTGTCAGTCTCGCGCCATAGCGTCCCCGAGAAAAAAGCACAACGCCCAGATACTCTTCCAGCGAGGCGATCGCATGACTGACCGCCGACTGTGAAATTTCCAGCGCCAGCGCCGCCTCACTGAAGTTTTGCTTTTCAGCCACAGCCACCAAAATCTTGAGCTGCGATAGTTTAATGCGATTTTGAGAATTGTCTTTCATCTATGCAAGTAAACATCACTCCAGGTAGAGGCTAGCGGTGGCTTGTACGACTACGCTCATGAGGCCCTTTTCCTAAGAGCACAGAAGTCTCATGGCTAACTCCATCGAATTTAAACTGTGGGCTCCCTACAATGCTAGTGCCAGTTTGGTCGGAGATTTTCTAGAAAATCCTGCAAACATGAAAAAGGACGCGGATGGCTATTTCCGCACCACCGTTGATTTGGAAGATGGCAGCTATGCCTATAAGTTTCGCGTTCAGTCCAAAAGCTTTTTTTTAGAACCTGATGAGTGGGTAGAGGTGCTCGATCCGTATGCTACTCAGGTCAGTGAATCGGATCAGGTGGCCATCGTTCGCATTAAGGATGGCGATCGCATCGTTGATGACTACGTTTGGCAAAACGATGACGCCGAACTCCCCTCATTTGACGAGCTGGTTATCTATGAGATGCTGGTTCAAGACTTTGCAATTGATGAAGCGAGCGATCAAAAAAGCGGCACGTTTCAAACCATTATTGAGAAGCTCGACTACCTTCAAGATCTCGGCATCAATACTCTAGAGCTGATGCCCGTTCAGTCTTGTCCAATGGAGATTGGCTGGGGCTACAATCTGCGCCACTACTTTGCACTGAGATCTAGCTACGGCAAGCCTAGCGATCTCAAACAGCTAATCGACGAGTGTCACGCCCGCAACATGCGAGTGATTCTCGATGTTGTGCTCAATCATTCTGAAGCAGAAAGCCCATTGACCAAAATCGACTACGACTATTGGTATCGCCGCGAAGCGAAAGATCCGGACAATAGCTGGGGGCCAGAATTTAACTACAATCACTACGACGAAAAATACGAGTGTCACCCCGCTCGCGATTTCATGCGAGACATGATCAATTTCTGGATTAGCGAATATCACTTCGACGGCCTGCGTTTTGATGCGGTCAAGCAGCTTGATCATCCCGAATTTTTGGGTTGGATTGTCCACGAAGCCAGAATAGTCGCTCAGCCAAAATCACTCTTTACTGCTGCCGAACATATTCCCGAAAAGCCGGAACTCTCAGCTTTTGAAGGGCCAGTAGATAGTAGTTGGCGAGTGAGCTTTCACTATAACTTTTTAGATTTGCTCTTAAAGGAAGACGTAGCAACTGATCGGATAAAAGAACTGATAGATCCGACCCAAAGCGGCTTTCAAAGCACACAAGACATCATCAACTACCTCACCAGTCACGACCAAGATCGTCTCATGGCAAATCTGGCTGACGCTGATATTTTTGACGAGGCAGCTTTTAAGCGGGCTAGATTTGGAGCGGCGCTGGTCATGACTTCAATGGGAATCCCTATGATTTGGATGGGTGACGAGTTTGGTGAGTACCAGCCCAAAAGCCTTGAGCCCTCTCCATTAGACTGGTCCTTGTTAGACAACGACACTAACACCGCGCTGTTGAACGATTACAAAGGCTTGATCGCCCTGCGCAAGCAGAATGCCGCACTGCGCAGCGACAACATAGCCGTCTTTCACGAAAACAGTAACGACCGGATATTGGGATACATGCGCTGGCATGAGATGGGTGCAAGAGTTGCCGTGATTGCGAACTACTCGGACAACTATATTGCTGACTATACGGTGAGTGATTTACCCGAAGATGGCACTTGGCACGAGTGGACAAAAGACTACGATATACAGGTAGAAGAGGGCCGCTTAACGCTAGATCTGCCTGAATACGAAGCTCAGGTGCTAGTCTGGTCGCCCCAATAGCCAACATTCAAGCCCAGTGAGACGGGTTTAGAATGAAAGGGTCTCATAAGCTGCATTTCATGTACTGGCAAGAAGTTTCTGGCAATTGGTTTTTAGTCCCTCAGCGGCCCCGTGCCATTGTGCATTTCCTTGGCGGTGCTTTTGTCGCAGCGGCCCCCCATTTTACCTATCGCTGGCTGCTAGAAGCGCTGTATCAAGCGGGTTATGCGGTGATTGCCACCCCGTTTGTCAATACGTTTGATCATGGAGCGATCGCCCAAGAAACCCTAACTACCTTCGATCAAGGTTTCACCTATCTGTGCAAACAAAGGTCCGAACTGCGCAGCTTACCAATCTACGGTTTGGGACACAGCATGGGCTGCAAAGTTCACTTGCTGATCGGCAGTCTTCTCAACACGGAGCAATCTATTCACCGCGCAGGCAATATCTTCATTTCCTTCAACAATTTCCCTGCGCGCAAATCGATCCCGATGCTCGATCAGATTATCCAGTTGGCCCCTGACTTTCAGCTAGAGCGCCGTTTAGAATTTACGCCGAGTCCCACCCAGACGCTCGATCTCATCAGTAAACACTACGACACGCCTTATAACTTACTGATTAAGTTCCGCAGCGACACCATCGATCAAACCCGGCCACTCAGCGA
>JBAUIB010000447.1:0-4624 GCA_049680585.1 Phormidesmis sp. | reverse complement strand
GCCTTTGTTTAGTCATGGAGAAATTCTGGTCTCTAAGGACTTTTGACGCTCTATGCCTAACGAGTTTTCAGTGCTTTCAAGCTTTGCTTCCGCATAAAGCTTATCAACATCAAGCATAAATACTTAAGCCCAAAAGTCCTTCAGGGTGAGGTTTTTAGGATTAAAGGCCAAAATTTCTCGAACTCTATACAAGAGCCTACTCCTCATTTCAGGAAACTTAGAGTTGGCAAGCCAGTTAGGAGATGACTGGGTTTACTGGGAAACAGGAAAGCTGCCGATGAATGCAAAGTTGCGAATATTGGGTAGCTGTTTAGTACCAGCGCTTGTCGGGATTGGGTTAGGGGCAATAGCAATCTTGATTCGAGCATTGACGAAGTAGGTGATGACTTTTGCCATCAGCCATCAATAGAGGCGAATTCTCGATATGGAAATCCGACAAACTATGTTGGCTAGAGTTCATGCTGTAAGTTAACCCCCTTATTACCTTAATAGTTCCACGGTTTCAAGCAATGAACTATGTTCTTGGATTTTGCCTTCAAAAGTGGAGGCAGATTCGTTTAAACCAGGCTGCAAGTGCTCATTGAAAAAGCAAATGGTTAATTCATTGATAATCTGTGTGATCGCTCTGGCATCGCCTTTACCCATCAGTGTGCCAAAGAATCCAAACCGCATAGGTGTCCAGTGAACGAGATCTGTGAAGGCCGCATGGCCACTATCTTTTATGCGTAACCAATAGGTAGGATGGGTGGTTTGGGTGTGACGAAGTAAGTCACTGACTTCTTGTCGATAGTAAGCCCCGGTCTTTTCCATAGCGCTTTGTGGGTTTTTAACGGGTTCTGACGGGAGTAAAACACTTTGGCTAAGCTGTAGGAAAGTGGCATTAACACCTTGCCTTGCTTTGCCGAAGCTACCGCCGTCTAAATTCACAA
This sequence comes from Phormidesmis sp., assembly GCA_049680585.1. GTDB lineage: Bacteria > Cyanobacteriota > Cyanobacteriia > Phormidesmidales > Phormidesmidaceae > Phormidesmis. The sequence continues at coordinate 3,695 of JBAUIB010000447.1, read as the reverse complement.
CTATCGTGCAGCGCCTATTTTCTAGGCAGTATTCCGATAGAACGCTTCCGCCTAGGGAGTAGCCTAGTAGGCCAAATGAATCAAGATTGAGTCTGTTCCTGAACGTTCCTGATTGAGTGTTGAGCTGGGATAACTGCTGCACAACTTGGCGAACATCTTTCACTCGGTCAGGAACGACAACAGCGGCTAGACGCTCGTTGAAAAGGGAAGGCTCTTGAGCTAGCTGGGCAGATATCCCGTAGTCTTCGAAGGATCTTGGATGAGTGATCGCAGCCACCACAAACCCGTGACTAGCCAGCTCTATTAGCCTAAACGTATTATCTTCTGGAAAGCTGTTCGCACCATGGTCATAGACGACAACAGGGAAAGCACTTGGTTTAGAGGCCAGTGATGTATCAATGAAGGCACTGGTCAACTTGCCCTGCAGATGGCTGTAAACAAACAACGGCAGTCCTGAAATACGGCGGTTCAGTAGATAGGGATAATGGGAGTCACTCGGCTGTGGTGCAGCAGGATACCAAATCCGAAAGGTTCCGGCTTCATGGGCTTCTAAAACGGTTCCGACCGGAAAGTCACCCGTGGGAACAGGAAAAATAATACTGGGGAATGCCCACGTTAGGAAAATGGATGCACTTAGCAAAATAGCTGAGAGGGCTATTTTGGCTGCGATCGCACAACGTACTGATACCCATCCCGGCAAAAGTTGTGAAAAAGGAACAAGGGGCTTTTTGCATAACCCCCCGAAAAGGTAAATTCCAGATCGAGACACTTAAGACTCAGCTCTAAGGCTAGGTTCGTTAGTACATATATTCTTTGTCATATTTTGCTGATGCAGAGTACTCTCTATTCTCTGTATATCAAACTCAAATCAATGGTGAAGGGCTAAATCTATATAGCTTCAATAGCTAATGATTTAAGAGCACTTTGCGCGACCGTCTCAGCTCTAGCAGAGGTCACTTTTTGGTAGCGCAAAGTGGTCATAATGGACTCATGCCCCATGAGTGCTCTCAACTCTTCAATGCCCATCAGCCCGACCCGCTCAGTGGCAAAGGTATGGCGCAAATCGTGCAGCCTCGCCCCTTCTAACTCAGGAATGCCAGCAATCATCTGCCGCCAGTTCTGGTGGACAGTGCGATAGCTCAGCCGACTAATAGAACCCGCTATCGGCTGCTGTGCAGTGAATAGAGCCAAGGTGCGTGGGTGGCGATAGTGTTTCAAGTACTGCGCAAGCAGCTGGGCCGCATCGTTACTGTAAAAACACCACCGCTGCTTATTGCCTTTGCCGACGACCTGAAACTTCTGTTGTTTAAGATCCACTGCATCAAGATCAAGGCCAAGCACCTCTGAAATTCTTGCGCCACTGCGATGCAACAATCTTACAATCGCATGGGTGCGACAGTCGGTTTCAACGGCTCGATACATCTGCTTAATCTGGTCTGGTGTCAGATAACGAATCGTTTGGTCAGAGGTGTGCTCACCCTTCTCTACGTCGGGCTTACGTCGCTTTAGCTTGGCAATCGGATTGGCTTTAATATGTTGTTGCTCAACAGCGTAATTGAACAGTGCTTGAATCGTTGCTTGATGCCGGTGGTGAGTCGTATATGCCAAATGCGAGAGACTATCGAGATAATCGGTCAGGATTTGGCGATCGCAAATTTCAATCGGCCAGCTGCCGTACTCTTTGAGCAAAGGCATCAACGTGTGCTCATAAGATTTGACGGTTTTCTTCGCTAAGCCCGGTCGGTCTAGAAACTGTGTGGCCACCATCGCTAAGGGAATCGACATCGGGAGTAAGAATGGTAAACGATAGCGGAAAAGCTGCCCCTTTACTCTATCGTTTAAGAAAATAGTTGCTGTGCAGGTTGTCGTAATACTTTGAAATCATCAACTGTCCCTAAGCCGGGAGAATCACTGGCTGAGTATGTCCAACGGCGGCGGCTAGCCCTCGGAATGAGTCAGCGGGCGGTGGCCTCCAAGTCCGGCATCCATGCCCAGAGCATTGGCAAAATAGAGCGGGGCCACACCACCGTGCTCAAAGTAAAGACGTGTCAGGGGCTGGCCTACGCCTTAGATGTCCCTGAAGCTCATCTGGACGCCGCCGCGAAAGGCATCTCAGTGGAGGAGACCGGCGCACTGAAGTTTTGCCCCGATTGCTGGACACCGGGCAATGCCCCAGATCCGATGTGGTTACATGTCCATGCCCACTACTGCTTTCGCTGTGGCAGCGACCTACGCCACAGATGCGTTCAGTGCGAGTCGCCGATTACCTCTTTGAAGCATCGCTTCTGCCCCTATTGCGGCACCGCGTACAAGGCACCCGAGAAAGCAGAAAACTAATGCCGATGCCAGAGCAAATCGCGAACGCGATCTCAAAACGACTTCAGATTTTGGGCGATGACGAAATTGAAACCCTCTACGGCTTGCCTCAATTCACCCCTGAAGAGCAAGCTGAGTACTTTGCACTATCCCCTCAAGACACCGCAGCTATCGAACAGCTGCACGGCCTCAAGTCTCAAATCTACGTCATCTTACAGCTAGGCTACTTCAGATCCCGCCATCGCTTTTTTATCTTCTCCCTCTCTGCGGTGAGTGCCGATGTTCAATACATTCAGGCACAGCACTTCCCCTCCTTTGAAATTACCGAATACAAGCCGACAAAACCCACCCGGCTAAAGCACCAGCAAATCAGGGCTATTTCATTCTATGCAATCTAGGATAACCTAATGAGAGTCTTTGATTGGGGCCTTTCCAGACATGAGCACGTTAGCTATCGTAGAAGCCTTTCGAGAATTACCCGACCTTCGGCGAGGTGCCGGTCGTCGCCATGACCAAGCGCTTTGTTTATCCTTGTTTACTTTAGCCGTTAGTGCAGGCTGTCGGGGCTTCCTGGCTATCAGTGATTGGCTTTCTAGCTATCGAGCAGAGCTGTTAGATTTATTTGCACCGCCGAAAAACCGATTGCCCTCGTATAGTACGATTCGTCGGGTGCTGCTGAGCTTAGACTACGAAGCGTACAGCCTATGTTTAGCCAAGTTCTTTGAGATTGAGCCGTTAGTAGGCGAAACGATTGCATTGGATGGCAAGGTGTTGAGGGGGTCATACTTGCTAGAGACCCCAACGAGTACGACAGAATCTCACCGAGCTATTCAGTTGGTCACTGTCTATGTCGTAGAAAGAGGCTTGATTCTTCCCATTCAACCGGTAGACAAGAAGAGCAATGAAATTACAGCCTTGCCACCAGTGCTTAAGGCGTTGGCTCATCGGGGCGTGGTCTTTGCCTTTGATGCACTCAACACCCAAAAAAACTTGTCAGCAAATTGTTGACTCTGGCAACCACTACTTAGGGGCACTCAAAGGCAACCACGGTAACTTCTTCGAAGCACTCAAGCAAAATTTTCGTTCTGAAGCTCACATTAACTCGGTAGAAACAGGGCATGGTCGCGTGGAACGTCGTACCGTCAGCCTCTGTCGTGACATCGAATCGTTACCCGATGCAGACCAGTGGGCTGGGCTGAAGACAATCATCAAGGTCACGAGCTATCGGCATCTGCTTAGAGGCCCACATATCTTCATTAAGAAACCAGCTGTCCGTTACTACATCAGCTCGTTGGAAGAATCAGTTGAATCCTTTGCCAGACGTATTCGCGAGTACTGGCACGTGGAAAACAAAGTTCATTATGTACGCGATGTGACCC
>JBAUIB010000446.1:0-11951 GCA_049680585.1 Phormidesmis sp. | reverse complement strand
ACGTTGTCACCCTCGACCGGTGCATCAATTGATGGGGCCGCAGGCGCGCTGGTGTCGATAGTGACAGGGAGCGCGGGTGAAGAGGCTGACTCGTTGCCATTGGGGTCAGTGAAGGTGACCGATAGCGCTGGGGTGCCTTCGCCTAGCGGTGCATCTGGCGTGACGCTGTAGGTGCCGTTGTCATCAACAATCGCTGTGCCGACTTCAACGTCATCGGCATAGAGTGTGACCGTTTCACCTGGCGTACCGCTACCGGTCAGCGTGGGTGTCGTGTCGTTAGTAATGTTGTCGTTGTTGAGAGCGCCTGTATCTGAGGCTTCTTCAAGAGCAGACACTGCAGGCGCTGTTGGCGCTGTCGTGTCGATGGCGACTGTCTTAGCAGCGATTTCGGAAACGTTGCCCGCGAGATCGGTCGCTGTGGCGCTGATAGTGACATCACCATCGGCTAGGCTGCTCACGTCGATTTCGCTACCGGCTAGGGTCCAGACGCCATTTTCATCAGCAGCTATCTGTCTTTCAATGGTGGCATTGTTGCTATCAGTCAAGGTGATATCAACAACAGAATTCGCCGCTGCTGTACCTGAGAGCAGGACATCACCTTGCTCCGCCTCGCTGATGACATTGTCGATTTCGACGGGGTCGTCAATGGCGGGCGCATTCGGTGCTGTTTCATCAATCGTGACGGGAAGTGCAGGCGATGGTGCTGACGGGTTACCCGCCGGATCAGTGAAGGTCACTGTCAGCTCAGGGGTGCCTTCTGCGAGGGGCGCGTCTGGCGTGACGCTATAGGTGCCCGCATCATCGACGACGGTTGTGCCCACTTCGGCATCATCGGCGTAGAGAGTAACCGTGTCACCCGGTATGCCCGTGCCAGTCAGCGTGGGTGTGGAGCTGTTGGTAACGTTGTCGATAGCTGAAGCGCCAGTGTCAGAATCCTCTGTCAGAGCAGGCGCGGTGAGCGCGGTGGGCGCAGTGGAATCGAAGGTGACTGTCGTCGCGGCAGCTGCAGAAACATTGCCAGCTTCATCAGTGGCTGTAGCACTGATAGTGACATCGCCATCGGCTAGAGGAGTCGCATCAATTTCGTTATTGAGAAGCGTCCAATCGCCGTTGCCATCGGCAGTGACACTCGCGACCGCAGTCGCATTGTTGATATCTGTGAGCACGATATCGACGGTAGCGTTGGCCTCGGCTGTACCCGAGAGGAGTACGCTGCCCTGCTCTGCGGCGCTGACAATGTTATCGCCCTCAATCGGGGTCGTAATAGTCGGTGCGATTGGCGCGGCTGCGTCAATGGTGACGGGCAGTGCAGACGATGGCGCTGACTCGTTACCGGCCAGATCAGTGAAGGTCACGGTTAGCTGAGGGGTGCCTTCTGCCAGTGGTGCATCTGGTGTGACGCTATAGATGCCCGCATCGTCTACGACGGTTGTGCCAACCACCGCGTTGTCGGCGTAGAGGGTGACGGTTTCGCCAGGGGTGCCGTCTGTGCCGGTAACGGTTGGGGTGGTGTCGTTGGTGAGATCGTCGGTGCTAGAGAGGCCAGTATCTGAGGCTTCGTCGAGATCTGGGGCGGCAGGGGCTGCCGGGGCGATCGCGTCAATCACCACAGTCTTCGTCGCAGCCGCTGAAACATTACCCGCTACGTCCGTAGCCGTGACGCTGATAGTGGTCTCACCATCGGCCAGGGAGGTCGCGTCAATTTCACTACCAAGTAGTGTCCAGACACCATTGCCGTTAGCAGTAACCTCGGCTGACACAGGTGCGCCGTTTCCATCACTCAAGGTGACCGTAACCACAGCGTTCGCTTCGGCGCTGCCCGCAACCAGCACATCGGCCTGCTCTGCGGCAGTGATAACGTTGTCGCCTTCAACCGGGTCATTAATCGTGGGCGTCGTTGGCGCACTCGCATCGAGCGTGATCGCCAGCGGCGTCGAGATGGGAGACACATTACCGGCATCGTCAGTCGCGACCGCTGTGATGTCATAAGTGCCATCGGCCAGCGGTAGGGTGCTGGCAGAAATACTCCAGGTGCCCGCATCATCTGCGATCGCAGTCCCAATACTAATGCCATTAAGGAAAGCTTCGACCGTTGTATTGGCCTCAGCAGTACCGCTAACGGTCGGTTGATTGTCGCTCGTGATACCGTCGCCCGTGATGCCCGTATCATCGCTGAAACCTGCCACGGTGACGGTAGGCGCGATCGCATCCTTATCAACAGTCGTACTAGCCAGCACAGACGGATTACCCGCTGTATCAGTAGCCATCGTCTCGATAACGATTGGGCCATCCGCTAAGTCGCTGAGATCGGCTTCATTACCGCTCAGACTCCAAGCGCCCGTGCCATCGGCAGTGGCCTGCGCGGTCACGGTATCACCAGCGGCATCGGTAAAGGTGACATCCACCACGCTATCGGGCTCGGTAGTGCCTTCAAGCAGCACATCAGCTTGCTCAGCCGCACTGATAATATCGTCGCCTTCTATCGGTCCGCTAACGGTGGGAGCCGTCGGTGCGTCGGTCTCTTTCGAGATGGTGACGCTGCCCGCTGGCGACTCGTTGCCGGCCGCATCAGTGGCAGTGGATTCAACCGTGATTGGGCCGTCGGCTAACCCGCTGATATCCACTTCGCTGCCAGCTAGGCTCCAAGCACCCGTGTCATCAGCGATGACTTGCGCCATGACGGTATCGCCAGCAGCATCAGTAAAGGTGACATCCACCACGCTGTCGGGCTCGGCAGTGCCTTCAAGGAAGACATCTGTCTGCTCAGCCGCATTAACAGCATCGTCGCCTTCTATCGGCGTGAGAACTATAGGCGCGGTCGGTACAGTGGCATCTTTGGTAGCGGTAGTACTGCCTGCTAGCGATAGGTTGCCTGCGGCGTCCGTTGCCGTTGCTGTAATTGCGATCGCACCGTCATCTAGCCCGCTGATATCGACTTCGTTGCCAGTTAGCGTCCAGGCACCCGTGTCATCGGTGGGAACCTGGGCGCTAACGGTATCACCCGCCTCATCCGTAAAGACGACATCGATCACGCTGTCAGGTTCGGCGGCACCTTCGAGCAGCACGTCAGCCTGTTCAACCGCATTGATTACGCCATCGCCTTCTATCGGAGTGACAAACGCCGGAGCAGTAGGCATAGCCGCATCCTTGGTGATGGTGGCGCTGCCTGCGGGAGACTCGTTGCCCGCCGCATCGGTAGCGGTGAATTCAACCGTAATCGGGCCATCATCTAGGCCGCTAATATCGGCTGCGTTGCCAGTGAGGCTCCAGGCACCCGTATCGTCGGTGGGAACCTGGGCGGTAACGGTATTGCCTACCTCATCGGTAAAGGTGACATCGACGACGCTATCAGGTTCAGCCGTGCCGTCGACTAGAACAGCGCTCTGCTCAGTGGCATTGACGCTATCGTCGCCAGCGATTGGACCAGCGATCGCTGGCTCTGCTGGCAGCAAACCGTCCTTCGTCAACGTCGTCGTGACAACGTTAGAGACGTTACCAGCATCGTCAGTTGAGGTCACATCCACCGTAATAGCGCCGTCATCTAGGCCGCTGATATCGGCTTCATTGCCAGTTAGGCTCCAGTTGCCAGTGTCATCGGTAGACACCTGCGCCGTGACGGTATTGCCAGCGGCATCGGTAAAGGTGACATCCACCACGCTATCGGGCTCAGCGGTGCCTTCGAGGAAGACATCTGCCTGCTCTGCCGCATTGATGATGTCATCATCCTCGATAGGCCCGTTCAGGACAGGATCAGCAGGCGTAGCCGCGTCTTTAGTGACGGTTGTGCTGGCGAGCGGCGATGCGTTACCGGCATCGTCAGTTGAGGTCACATCCACCGTAATTGGCCCGTCATCTAGGCCGCTAATATCGGCTTCGTTACCCGTTAGGCTCCAGTTGCCAGTGTCATCGGTAGGCACCTGCGCCGTGACGGTATTGCCAGCGGCATCGGTAAAGGTGACGTTCACCACGCTGTCAGGCTCAGCGGTGCCTTCGAGGAAGACATCTGCCTGCTCTGCCGCATTGATGACGCCATCGCCCTCAATCGGGGTGATCACAACAGGCGCATCTGGCGCTGCCGTATCCTTCGTCACCGTCGCGCTGCCTGCGGGAGACTCGTTGCCAGCCTCGTCCGTTGCAGTCGCTGCGATCGCAATCGGGCCGTCCTCTAAGCCGCTGAGATCTAGCTCGCTACCAGAGAGGGTCCAGTTGCCAGCGTCATCAGTCGGCACCTGTGCCGTAACAGTGTTACCTGCCTCATCAGTCGCGGTGACTGCCACCACGCTGTCAGGCTCAGCGGACCCTTCAAGCAGCGCGTCCGCCTGCTCGTTGGCACTGATCAGATCATCACCTTCAATCGGGGTGATTACCGTCGGCGCAAGCGGCAGTGCCGTGTCCTTAGTCACCGTCGTAGTCACAACCGTAGATACGTTGCCAGCCGCATCAGTAGAGGCGACATCAACTGTAATCACACCATCAGCTAGACCGCTGAGATCCGCTTCGCTACCCAAGAGCGTCCAGTCGCCAGCGCCATCCGTGACAGTCTGCGCTGTCACGGTAGTGCCCGCCTCATCGGTAAAGGTGACGTCCATCGTGCTGTTGACTTCAGCGGTGCCTTCCACCAGGACGTCGGCTTGCTCAGCCGTATTGATCGCATCGTCGCCTTCTATCGGGGTGACAATGGTAGGAACGCCAGGTGTAGCTGCATCCTTGAGAACGGTAGTACTGCCTGCGGGAGAGACATTGCCAGCCGCATCGGTGGCGGTAGCCTCAATCGTCACGACGCCGTCGTTGAGCGGGCTAATATCAGCTTCGCTGCCGATCAGACTCCAGTTTCCGGCATTGTCCGCAGTAACCTGCTCTGTGACGGTATTACCCGCCGCATCAGTAAAGGTGACATCGACCACGCTATCGGGTTCAGCCGTCCCTTCGATCAGGACATCCGCCTGCTCAGCACCCCCGATGACGTCATCGCCTTCGATCGGAGTGACCACTATTGGAGCAGTGGGCACTGTGGCATCCTTCGTCACCGTCGTCGTAGCGACAGGCGACACATTACCGACCGGATCGGTAGCCGTGGCCTCAACCGTAATCGGGCCGTCGTCTAGGGCGCTAAGGTCAGCTTCATTACCCAAGAGCGTCCAGTCACCTGCGTTGTCGGTGGGTACCTGCGCCGTGACGGTGTTGCCAGCCCCGTCGGTAAAGGTGACGTCTACCACGCTGTCAGGTTCAGCGGTACCTTCGAGCAGCACATCCGCTTGCTCGACGCCGTTGATGACATCATCCCCTTCGACTAGGCCCTCAAAGGTGGGGACAGCCGGTGTTGTGGTGTCTTTAGTGAAGGTCGTGCTGCCTGCGGGCGACTCGTTGCCTGCCGCATCCGTAGCCGTAGCTGCAACATCAATCGGGCCATCGCTCAGCGGGCTGATATCCACTTCGCTACCGGCGAGGCTCCAGTCGCCAGCATTATCGGTCGGGACCTGTGCGGTGACGGTATTGCCATCACCATCGGTGAAGGTGACGTCCACTACGCTGTCGGGCTCAGCCGTGCCTTCGATCAGTACGTCTGCCTGCTCGGACGCATTGACCAAGTCGTCGCCTTCAATCGGGCCATCAAACGTCGGTTCGACTGGCGCTGTCGCATCTTTGGTGAGCGTAGTGCTGACGACGGGCGACTCATTGCCGACCGCATCCGTCGAAGTCACATCAACTGTGATTGGGCCGTCGTTTAGAGCGGTGATATTAGCTTCGCTACCGGTCAGACTCCAAGCTCCCGTGTTATCAGCCGTGACTTGGGCCATCACAGTAGTGGTGCCATCTGAGAGCGCTACATCAATCACGCTGTCAGGCTCGGCGGTACCTTCTACCAGTACAGTGGCCTGCTCAGCCGCGCTGACGATGCCATCGCCTTCAATTGGCGTCGCAATCGTAGGCTCAGTCGGTGCCGTCGCATCCTTAGTGACGGTCGCGCTGCCAGCAGGAGACACGTTGCCTGCGGGATCGGCGGCGGTGGCTGCAAGTGTGATAGCGCCGTCATCAAGACCGCTAAGGTCTAGTTCGCTACCGGTTAGTGTCCAATCGCCATTGCCATCGGTAGGCACCTGCGCCGTGACGGTATTGCCCGCTTCATCGGTGGCGGTGACATCCACCACGCTATTTGGCTCAGCGGTGCCTTCGAGCAGCACATCGGCTTGCTCAGCATCACTGATGAAGTTATCGCCTTCAATCGGGGTGGTAATCGCAGGTGCAAGCGGTGCCGCTGCATCCTTCGTTACTGTCGTATTCGCAATAGTAGAGACGTTTCCAGCGTCGTCAGTGGAAGTGACATCAACCTCAATCGCACCGTCTAAGAGCGGGCTGAGGTCAGCTTCGCTACCAGACAGCGTCCAGTCGCCATTGCTATCGGTCGTTACCTGAGCGGTGACGGTATCGCCAGCCATATCGGTAAAGGTGACATCAATAGTGCTATCCGCTTCAGCCGACCCTGATACCAAGACATCGGCTTGCTCAGCAGCGCTGATGATGTCGTCGCCTTCAATCGGACCATCGACCGACGGTGGGATGGGTTCGCCAGCATCAATGGTCAGCGCTAGCGGGGTGGCGCTGGTCGTACTGTTGCCAGCCGCATCAGTGGCGGTGGCGGTGACCTCGTAGGTGTCGTCTGCTAGCGGGAAGCCGCTGTAGCTGACACTCCAGTTGCCAGCGCCATCGGCAGTCGTAGTACCAAGGCTGGTACCGTCGAGGAAGACCTCAACCGTCGCATTGGCTTCAGCCGTACCGCTAAAGGTAGGCGTGTTATCGCTGGTGATATCGTCGCCAACAATGCCGGTGTCGTCGCTAAAGCTATCGACAGTCGGCGCGACAGGTGGCGCTCCATCCTTAGTAACAGTAGCGCTACCTGCAGGCGACTCATTACCTGCAGCATCCGTAGCCGTGGCTTCAATCGCAATCGGACCATCGGCCAACCCACTGAGGTCGGCCTCACTGCCGGTCAGCGTCCAAGCACCCGTACCATCGGCGGTGACTTGAGCCGTCACGGTATCGCCAGCTTCATCCGTAAAGGTGACATCCACCACGCTATCGGGCTCAGCCGTGCCTTCGAGTAGTACATCAGCTTGCTCTGCCGCATTGATAGTGCCATCGCCTTCGATAGGCGTGGTAATGACAGGAGCCGTTGGCACTGTCGCATCCTTGGTGATGGTGGCGCTGCTCGCTGGAGAGAGGTTACCTGCGCCGTCAGTAGCGATCGCCTCTACATCAATAGCGCCGTCGGCTAGCGTGCTGATATCCACTCCGCTGCTAGTCAAACTCCAAGCGCCCGCATTGTCGGCGGTGACTTGGGCCGTCACGGTATCGCCGGCCGCATCGGTAAAGGTAACATCCACCACGCTGTCGGGCTCAGCCGACCCTTCAAGGAATACGTCAGCCTGCTCAGCCGCGTTGACAACGTCGTCACCTTCAATCGGAGTGGTGATGACAGGAGCCGTAGGGGCCGCTGCATCTTTGGTGACGGTGGCGCTGCCTGCGGGCGAAGGGTTGCCAGCCGCATCGGTGGCGATCGCCTCAATATCGATTGGGCCATCATCTAGTCCGCTCAGGTCAATTTCGCTACCCAGCAGGCTCCAGTTGCCATCAACATCAGTGGTCACCTGGGCTGTTACAGGATTGCCTGCCGCATCGGTCGCGGTGACAGTTACAACGCTGTCAGGTTCGGCGGTGCCTTCGAGCAGCACATCCGCTTGCTCAGCCGCGCTGATGACGCCATCCCCTTCGATTGGCGTAGTGATAACAGGAGCCGTTGGGACTGCTGCATCCTTGGTGATAGTGGCACTGCCTGCGGATGATGCGTTGCCTGCCGCATCAGTCGCGGTGACGGCAACATCGATAGGGCCGTCGGCTAGCGCGGTGATATCGACTTCGCTACCGGTCAGACTCCAGTCACCCGTGACATCAGCTGTGACTTGAGCCGTTACAGTCTCGCCAGCTGCGTCAGTAAAGACAACATCAATCACGCTGTCAGGCTCAGCCGACCCTTCGAGCAATACGTCGGTCTGCTCAGCCGCGTTGACAACGTCGTCACCTTCAATCGGAGTGGTGATGGCAGGAGCCGTAGGGTCAGCCGCATCTTTGGTAACGGTGGCGCTGCCTGCGGGCGAGGGGTTGCCAGCCACATCGGTGGCGATCGCCTCAATATCGATTGGGCCATCATCTAGGCCGCTCAGGTCAATTTCGCTACCCAGCAGGCTCCAGTTGCCGTCAACATCAGCGATAACCTGGGCCGTTACAGGATTGCCTGCCGCATCGGTCGCGGTGACAGTCACAACGCTATCAGGTTCGGCGGTGCCTTCGAGCAGGACATCCGCTTGCTCAGCCGCACTGATTAGGTCATCGCCTTCAATCGGTGTCGTAATTGCGGGAGCGTCTGGGGCCGCTGCATCTTTAGTCACCGTGACGCTGCCTGCGGACGACAGATTGCCTGCCGCGTCAGTTGCGATCGCCTCAATGGCGATTGAACCGTCAACGAAACCACTGACATCTACTTCGCTACCGGCCAGGCTCCAGGCACCCGCGCTATCGGCAATCGCTTGAGCCGTTAAGACATTACTAGCCTCGTCCGTAAAGGTGACATCAACCACGCTGTCAGGCTCAGCGGTGCCTGCAATCAGCACGTCGCTTTGCTCAGTCGCGCTAATAACGTCGTCCCCTTCGATGGGCGTCGTAATCACAGGGTCAACCGGTGCGACTGCATCCTTCGTGACAGTAGCGCTACCGGCAGGAGACTCATTGCCTGCCGCATCGGTTGCGATCGCCTCAATAGCGATCGGCCCATCATCTAGACCGCTCAGGTCGATTTCGCTACCCGTTAGGCTCCAGTCACCATCAACGTCGGCGACCACCTGGGCTGTAACGGGGTTACCAGCTTCATCGGTCGCGGTGACAGTCACAACGCTACCGGGTTCAGCAGTACCCTCGAGCAGCGCATCCGCCTGCTCGCTGGCATTGATCAGATCATCGCCTTCGATAGGCGTGATAACCACAGGCGCAATCGGTGCTGCCGTATCCTTCGTCACCGTCGTGCTCACAACAGTAGATACGTTGCCCGCATCGTCCGTTGAGGTGGCATCAACCGTAATGACACCGTCAGCGAGACCGCTGAGATCCGCTTCGCTACCGAATAGTGTCCAGTCGCCGACCCCATCGGTGGTAGTCTGCGCCGTGACGGTATTGCCCGCCGCATCCGTAAAGGTGACCTCGACAGTGCTGTTGACTTCGGCGGTACCTTCCACCAGCACATCTACTTGCTCTGCCGCATTGACGACATCATCAACTTCAATCGGGGTGACGAGGGTCGGCACACCCGGTGTCGCCGCATCCTTGAGAACGGTGGTGCTACTAGCAGGGGAGACGTTAGCAGCGACATCGGTGGCCGTAGCCTCAATCGTCACGATGCCATCATTCAGGCTGGTGATATCGACTTCGCTGCCAAGTAGCGTCCAGTCACCTGCCGCGTCGGCAGTGACCTGCGCCGTAACGGAAAGGCCCGCATCGTCAGTAAAGGTGATCTCGACGACGCTATCAGGTTCAGCCGTGCCTGATACCAGAACGTCTGTCTGCTCATCGGCACTGACGACGTTGTCGCCCTCAATGGGGATAACGATTGTTGGAGCCGTAGACGCTGTGGCATCTTTCGTCACCGTCGTAGTCGCCACAGGAGAAACGTTGCCAACGGCATCGGTAGCCGTAACCGCAACATCAATCGGGCCATCGTCTAGCGCGGTCAGGTCCGCTTCGCTACCGGTCAGCGTCCAAAGACCAGCACTATCTGTCGTGACCTGGGCGGCAACGGTAGTGCCAGCTGCATCGCTGAAAGTGACATCAATAACGCTATCGGCCTCAGCGTTACCGGAGACCAATACATCGGTTTGCTCGACGCCATTAATAATGTCATCGCCTTCGATGGGACTATCAAACGTCGGGGACGTGGGTGTAGTCGTATCTTTAGTGAAGCTCGTATTGCCTGCGGGCGACTCGTTGCCTGCCGCATCCGTAGCCGTAGCCGCAACCGTAATCGGGCCATCACTCAGCGGACTGATATCCACTTCGCTACCGGCGATGCTCCAGTCGCCAGCATTATCGGTCGGGACCTGTGCGGTAATGGTATTGCCATCACCATCGGTGAAGGTGACGTCCACCACGCTGTCGGGCTCAGCCGTGCCTTCGATCAGTACATCTGCCTGCTCGGAAGCATTGACCAAGTCGTCGCCTTCAATCGGGCCATCAAACGTCGGTTCGATTGGCGCTGTCGCGTCTTTGGTGAGCGTAGTGCTGACCACAGGTGACTCATTACCAACGGCATCTGTCGAGGTGACATCAACTGTGATTGGGCCGTCGTTTAGAGCCGTGATATTAGCTTCGCTACCGGTCAGGTTCCAAGCCCCAGTACCATCGGCAGTCGCTTGGGCCGTAACGGTGTTAGTCCCATCAGTGAGCGTGACAGTGACCAGGCTATTCGCTTCGGCCGTACCTTCTACCAGTACGTCGGCCTGCTCAGTCGCGTTGACGATGTCGTCAACTTCAATCGGCGTGGTAATTACAGGCTCAGCCGGTGCTGTCGCATCCTTCGTGACGGTTGCACTGCCTGCAGGAGACACGTTGCCTGCTGCATCGGTGGCGATCGCCTCAATGGCGAGCGTGCCGTCATCAAGACCGCTGAGGTCTAGTTCGCTACCGGCCAGCGTCCAATCGCCATTGCCATCGGTAGGTACCTGCGCCGTGACGGTATTGCCAGCCGCATCAGTCACGGTGACATCCACCATGCTATTTGGCTCAGCGGTGCCTTCGAGCAGCACATCGGCTTGCTCGAAGGCACTGATAAAGTCATCGCCTTCAATCGGGGTGGTCACGGCAGGTGCAAGCGGTGCTGCCCCGTCCTTTGTTACCGTCGTATTCGCAACAGTAGAGACGTTGCCTGCATCGTCAGTGGAAGTGACATCCACCTCAATCGGGCCGTCGTCAAGACCGGTCAGGTCGGCTTCGCTACCGGTCAGCGTCCAGTTACCTGCGCCGTCAGTAGTGACCTGGGCGACAACGGTGTTGCTGCTGCCATCGGTAAAGGTGACATCGACGGTGCTATCCGCTTCAGCCGTACCTGATACCAGCACATCGGCTTGCTCTGCCGCACTGATAATGTCGTCGCCTTCAACCGGGCTGTTGATGATTGGTGGAATCGGAGCGCCCGCATCGATTGTGAGCGCTAGTGGTGTATCGCTATTAGTGCTGTTGCCAGCGGCATCGGTGGCGGTGGCGGTGACATCGTAGGTGCCGTCTGCTAGCGGGAAGCCGGTGTAGCCAACGGTCCAGTCACCAGTGCCATTGGCGGTAGTGGTGCCAACGCTGGTGCCTTCGAGGAAGACCTCAACCGTCGCATTGGCTTCAGCCGTACCGCTAAAGGTAGGTGTGTTATCGCTGGTGAGGTTGTCACCAGGAATGCCTGTGTCGTCGCTGAAGCCGTCCAAGGTGAGGGCGGGCGCGATCGCATCTTTCGTAATCGTTTCACTCGCAACTGTCGACTCGTTACCTGCATCATCAGTCGTGGTTGCCGAAACCGTAATGGGGCCATCGTCTAGGCCGCTCAGGTCAGCTTCGTTACCTGCTAGGGTCCAATCGCCAGTCGTCGAATCAGCAGTGACCTGAGCGGTGACCGGAGGATTAGTCCCATCGTCAAAGGTGACATCAATGACAGCTCCAGGCTCAGCCGTGCCTTCGAGCAGGACATCGGCTTGCTCACCAGCGTTGACCACGTCGTCGCCTTCAATCGGCATTGTGATCACGGGTGCGGCTGGTACACCGGTGTCTTTCTCAATCGTGGCTGTGCCCGCTGGAGACGCGTTGCCTGCCGCATCAGTCGCTGTTGCTTCAACCGTAATCGGACCATCGTCTAGGCCGCTAATATC
>JBAUIB010000445.1:0-16929 GCA_049680585.1 Phormidesmis sp. | reverse complement strand
AAAAAACGCTACGGACTCACCTATGGCTAGAATGCCAACGCTAAAATTTGATCGCGGGACCTTAGTGTTGCATCCGCCACCGAGAGGAAAGGCGTGGGTTGACTTTGCAGTTTGGGATGATCGCATTGAGCGCTTTCGGGTGCCTGCTGACCAGTACCGCCCGCTGGTGGAGGCACTCAGAGCTGATGGCGTACGCTTTGAAGATAAGGTACAGACGTTTGAACCGCTAGATCTGCAAGATAATCTGACCTTGACGCCCTATGCCCATCAGCAGGAGGCACTGCAGGCATGGAAAGTAAACTCGCGGCGCGGTGTGGTCGTGTTGCCAACGGCAGCAGGAAAGACCTATCTGGCGCAGATGGTGATGGCCGCAACGCCTCGGCGCACGCTGATTACGGTGCCGACGCTGGATCTGATGCACCAGTGGTATGCCAATTTGGAAGCGGCTTTTCCGGGTGTGGAGATTGGGCTGTTGGGCGGCGGATCGCGCGATCGCACCCCCATACTCGTGGCCACCTACGACAGCGCCGCCATTTACGCCGAAAGCCTCGGCAACCTATACGCCCTGCTGATTTGCGATGAGTGCCATCACCTGCCCAGCGACTTCCACCGCAGCATTGCGGAATATTCAATTGCGCCCTATCGCCTAGGGCTGACGGCGACCCCGGAGCGCACCGATGGCCGCCATGAGGATCTCGAAAAGCTATTGGGCACGGTCGTCTATCGCCGGACGTCTGAAGAGCTGTCGGGAACGGCGCTGGCCCCATATCAAGTAGTGCAGCTCAAGGTAACGCTGAATGAGGAGGAGCGCGATCGCTATCAAACCCTTCAGCAGCAGCGCAACGACTTCTTGCAAAAGTCCAGCATTTGGCTGAGTAGCCCCGAAGGGTGGCAGCGATTTGTTCAAGCCAGCGCCAAATCCCCTGCTGGTCGGCGAGCCATGCTTGCGCACCGAGAGGCGAAAAATATTGCGCTCGGCACTGCCGGAAAGCTCACGCTGCTAGAAGAGTTGTTGAACAAACACTATCCTGAGCGCACTCTCATTTTCACCAATGACAACGCCACCGTTTATAAGATCTCGCAAGACTTTCTGATTCCCGCAATTACTCACCAAACACCAGTAAAAGAACGCCATACCATCCTGCAAAAGTTTCGCAGCGGTGAGTACAGCGTAATTGTTGTTTCTCATGTGCTCAACGAAGGCGTCGATGTCCCTGACGCACGGGTCGCCATTTTACTCTCAGGTAGTGGTTCACCGAGAGAATATATTCAGCGATTGGGGCGAGTGTTGCGCAAAGGCAGCAGTGGCAAAATGGCGCTGCTATACGAGGTTATCGCTGAGCAGACCAGTGAGGAAGGTGTCTCTCGTCGCAGGCGGCAACAGCCTCTCAAGGCAAAACCGCAACAGCCTCAGTCAGACGGTAGGCAGCTATCGCTCGTCCCTGACCCGACAACGACGCCTGTGAAGAATCCATACCCGATGATTGAGTTTCCAGAGCCCAGTCGCCGGGCGGCGGAAGAATCAGCCGATTGGCCAAAAGATAAGTAAGAGAGTTTTGTCACCGCCCGTTGAGAGCCTGGTTTTCTAATGGTTTGGATTCGCTGGCTTTCAGTAGTATTCTCAGAGTTGGGATCTAAAAAGGTTGCGATGATGGCTCGACAGAGGCTGATACGACAGATGCGATCGCGGCTGACAATGCTTTTGCTAGGAGGCGGCATGTCACTGCTAGCACCAGCTGTAGTGCAGGGGCAGATTGTGCCAGATGAGACGTTAGCGGGAGAGCGATCGCAGGTTAGTACAGAAGAAGCGATTCGCAATCTGCCAAGCCAGCGAATTTTTGGTGGCGCTGTGCGAGATCGCAACTTGTTTCATAGCTTCGAGGAATTCAGCATTGACCCTGCCAAAGGCGCTTATTTCACTCATCCAATCGGGATTGACAGTATTTTTTCCCGAGTGACTGGAAACGCTCCTTCTAATATTTTGGGGCGACTAGGCGTCTTAGGCACCGCCGATCTATATTTTATGAATCCTAACGGCATTGTATTCGGCCCGGCTTCCAGCCTAGACATACAAGGCTCTTTTGCTGGAACTACCGCCGATGGCATACAGTTTGACGATGAGGGCATTTTTAGCGCGCTCGATCCTGAATTACCTTCTCAACTGCTAACAGTGAATCCCTCGGCATACTTGTTCACTCAGCTTGAGACACCTAGCATACAAAGCACTTCTCAAAACTTAACCGTATCGCCTAATCAAAGCTTTACCCTTTTAGGAGGAGACATACTCTTCCAGAATAGTTTTATCCAAGCTCTATCAGGAGGCGAGATTGAATTAGGCAGCGCTGCAGGCGTAGGTCGTGTTCACCTTGACAGCAGCTCGGGTTCACCTCGTCTTAGCTTCAGTCAAGAAATTTCAAGAGGGAATATCGGCTTCAATACTGGTGCCGGAATTTCAATGTTTGGGGAAGGCAGAATCGGAATTCACGCTCAGGAACTAAACGTGAGCAATGGCAGCGGGATATTTTCTTTTTTGTCTTTCAGTCCCACCTTCGGGGGCATTTCAACTCCCAATTCTGGTGGGCGCACAGGGGCTGATATCGTCATTGATACAGTAGGGGATGTCACTATCGCTGACTTGAGCTTTATAAGCAGTGGTATTTTCGGAGGCGATAGCTTGCCAGAGCGCAAAGATAGCGGCGATGTTGAAATTCACAGCAATTCGGTTTATGTAACGAATGGATCAGTGATCGCTTCGTTAAGCGTAGGCCAGGGTGATGCTGGAAATATTGTCATCGAAGCACTCAATTCCATTACTCTCTCTGGTAGGTCCTCAACCGGTAACGCCAGTGGGATTGGTAGTCCAACAGCAAGCTTTTCTGGTCTTTCGGGAGTAGGTAGCGGTGGAAACGTCATACTTCGTGCCCCGCAAATTACGCTAAGAGATGAAGCACGCATATCAAGCATTAGCAATGTGGGCGCCGAGAACGCTGGAAGCTTGAGAATTTTTGCGTCAGATACTCTCATTATGAGTAGTGGAGCATCTTTTAATACTGAAACATTTGGACAAGGCGACGCTGGTTTTATTGAAGTCCACGCAGATAATTTAATTTCTTTAGATGGCGTAGGCACCAATGGTAATATCACCGGCTTTTTTAGTTCCGTCAACCCGGCAGAAACTTCTCGGGAAAGTCGGCAAGGTGGAAATATAACTGTCACCACCCTGCCGTCTGGCAGCTTTAATATGACCAACGGAGCCAGGATCTCGGGCAATGTTGAGGCAGGTGCAGTTGGAGAAGCCGGTGCTATTGATATTCGAGTCGGTAACATGAGTCTGACAAACGGTAGTCAGATTCAATCTTTCCTTAGAGATGCTGATACCTTGAACAATTTAGCAGGTGCCCAGGGCCGAGCAGGTGGGTTAAATATTGACGTCAATGGAACACTGACCGCCACAGGTCGAGATTCCAACGGGTTTCAAAGCGGCTTTTTCACAAATGCTGGTGCAGCAACCGTTGGTAATGCAGGCAATATCAAAGTGTCTGCTGAGACTATTAGCTTCAACAATTCAATCATAAGTTCAACAACTCAAAGTTCAGGAAATGCTGGTTTTCTAGATATTCAGGCCCAAGATATCCGTCTAAACGATGACACTTTAATCACCTCGGCAACCTTTGGAATCGGTGAAGGCGGTGGCATTAAGATTGCTGCGGATCAGCTGGTGGCACAGGGAGGAGGCCAAATCTCGGCTGGTTCAGGCAGAGAAAATGTCCCAGGTGATTTCGGTAGAAGCGGAGATATTGATGTCAATATCACAGGGTTACTCGAACTAGATGGTTCTGGGATCGCAAATCGCAGTGGAATTTTCGCTGAAACCTCTAGCTTCAGCCGTGCGGGAGACTTAAGCGTTGATACGGGCCGATTGATTGTCAGAAACGGTGCGGCCATCTCGGCCAGTGCAGCCGGAAGTGGAAGTCTGGGGGGCGATTCTGGCATCCTGACCATCCATGCTTCAGAATCAGTCGATGTCATTGGTGAAGGAGGGCGTAGCAGTGCACTGGTGACTGAAGCCAACGGCGTCGGGAATGCTGGCAATTTACTGCTAACAACCGGTCGTCTTACTGTTCGCGACGGGGGCGTGATTACATCGGCAACGCGAGGGCAGGGCAACGCGGGAGATGTTGAAATCAACGCCTCGGACATCAACGTTGGCGGTCTTAGTACAAGTGGTAATCCTGGTCGCATCCTTGCTGCAGTCGAAGCGGATGCAAATGGCGAAGGCGGTACTATCCGCATACGAACTCAAAATTTGACTATCGAGGAGGGGGGTAGAGTCTCTGCTGCATCGTTAACTGAAAACACAGCTGGCGACATTATCATTGATGCAACCCGTCGAATCACCCTCAGAAATGGTGAGATTGTCACGACAGCTACTCGCTCATCGGGGGGAGATATTTTAATCAATACCCGCCCCAACTCTAATTCTGGCGTGTTGTTTTTAGAAAGAGACGGCGATATCACAACAGAAAGTTTAGAGGATGGGGGGAATATCACATTACTGCTACCCGTTGTCGCGTTTGACGATAGCGATATTATTGCTCGCTCTCAGGGCGCAAATGGGGGCAACATAATCCTATCAGCACTCTTCAGCGATGTTATCCCACCTGACAATCAGGAACCATTTGACGGTGACGGAATAGTAGATGTCAATGCTGATGGAGAAGTTTCAGAGGGTGACATCGTTATTCCTGACACCAGTTTTATCCAGGATAGTCTCACTGAACTGTCTGAAAGCTTGGTCAATACTGATCAAATTGTGGCCAACCGCTGCACCGCTCAAATAGCGCAAGGAGGAACCTTTACAGTCACAAATGCGGACGGTCTACCTGAAGCGCCGCAAAGTGCAGGCTCTATATATTCAACTAACACGGTTCTCTCTGTTTCTCGGGCAAGCAGCGTTGAGCGCCGTTCTACCGAGCAAGTCAGTGAGCCGTTGACGGAGCCACAGGGCATATATAAGCTTTCTGATGGACGCTTACTTTTAGGGCGCGACTGTACAGAGTAAATCCTTTTGCATAAATAATTTGATCATTATCAAAAAACTAGCTGCGAAGGGGCGTTTCTTACAATGCTTTTACGGTTAGCTGTCGGACCTTCGTTAGCAGCACCTTTGGATCAATCGGCTTATGCAAAATGTCGTGATGGGCCATGTTGTACAAAGGCGCAGAATCAGGTTGTCCGGTGAGCGCGAGAACCTTGGCACTGAGGGCCGTAATCGCAAGCTGGATTGCTTTAATTTTTTCGAGGTCGTGACTGAGCAAGGCCAAATCAGCTATTAGCATCACCGGCTTAAGCAAATCGAGCTGCGCCGCGAGCTGATCTGCTTCAACTAGCCAGATTACTTCATAGCCCGCTGCGGTGAGCATTTCACAAATAATGGCGGCGTCATCGTCTTCTGTTTCTAATAAAATGACTCGTTCTACATTTTCTTCAAGCGTAGAGGGCACTTGATAGTTCTGAGAGGGCAAGATATCAGAATGCCGGGGGAGGCGCACTGTAAAGATAGAGCCTTTGTCAATATGCGAGTCTACATGAATCGAGCCGCCGTGCAATTCTACTAAGCGTTTGGTCATCGCCAGACCGAGTCCTGTTCCTGAATACTGGCGCTGAAAGGGAGATTCGAGCTGTTTGAATTTTTCAAACAAAGCGCTTCGCTGCGATTCGGGAATGCCAATACCGGTATCTTTCACCTGAAAAACAGCCGCATTTGACTCTCGCCAAACCTGCAAACTGACCTGGCCGTTGGGCGGAGTAAACTTAATAGCGTTGTTCAGCAGATTAGAGAGTATTTGCTGCAGGCGCTTGGCATCGGCACGAAAGGTATCTGAGCTAGGCGCGATCTTGACGTCGCAGCTCAGCTGAATGTCTTGCTTGTCGGCTTGCGCTTGGTGGTCGGCAGCGATCGCATTCACCAACTCGCTCAAAGAAAGCTCGCTAAATTCTAAGAGCGATCGCCCAGACTCTACATTGGCAAACTCAAGAATATCATTAATAATCTTGAGCAGCTGTTCACCACTGTGGTTAATCGTTTTGAGATAGCTGCGCTGGCGATCGCTCAGCTCACCAAACGACCAACGCAAAAGCGTAGCCGACATCCCAATGATGTAGGTCAGCGGCGTTCTCAGCTCGTGACTCATGGTGGAGAGAAATTCTCCCTTGGTAACGTTAGCTGACTCAGCCGCCATCAGCGCATCGTGCAAATTTTGAGTGCGCTCTACCACGCAGCTCTCAAGCTGATGGGTCTGCTGCTGCACCTGCTGATAGAGAGATGCCTGAGCGATCGCCACTGCCAAGTGCTCTGCAATATGCTGCACAAAGACAATCTCAGTTTCTTCCCACTGGCGATAGCGATGACACTGATGAACAACCAACAGCCCCCACAGCTGTTCTCGAACAAGAATCGGCGCAATAATTGTTGACTTAACGTCTGCTTGCTTCAACAGCTTCGATAGGCAACCGATCTTTTGGTAATGTTGCTCGACGTCATTGATCGCAATTGGCTGGCCAGTTAAATACCGGGCCTGCGTTGTCTGTGAGAGATCAAAACAATCTTCTTCTGCAAAGTTTAGGAGCGACGAAATGGCCTCGGAAATTCGCGATTCATAGGTAATATGGCCTAAGGGACGATGAGCTGGATCAGCTATTTCTGCCGTTTCTAACGCCTCGGGCTCGGTTCGCTTGAGCTGATAGATTACCAGCCGATCAGCCCCTAGGAATTCTCTGACCTGGGCAACGGTAGTCTCTAATATTGAGGTCAAATCTAGACTGTGACGAATCTGCGTAACCACCTGGTTGAGCAGCAGGCTCTGCTCCAACTGTTTGTCAAGAACGGATTGTTTGTCAAGAACGGATTGAGCGCCTTGAGGCTCTCCTTCCGGAGAGATGGCTAGCTGCTTAACCCAGCTCAAGACAAAATCCTTTTGCGCCATCATCTTTTCGCGCGCAGCAGCTTGAGTGGGGCTTTGTTTGTCCACAGCGCGGCCTGATTTTTTATCTGAATTTTTAGAGAAATGCGCAGGAGACATATGGTGCAGCCCTTGGGTAAGCGTTTGATGGGTGGGGGGACGGCCCTGATAAGTATGGATTTGATCAGAATCGGGTGGCTGATCAATAGTTGGGCGATCGCTATTTTTGCCGAGCTGAGTCACAAAGCGAGCGATCGCCGCATCCTCAAATGTCAGACCCACTTGGTACTTAGCACTTTCTGGAGAACCCAGGGGTGTAGCAGTCAACAAAACATTCAGCGTAGAAGAGCACATCAAAACAAAGTATTGAGTGCCAGAGGCAGTCACGGTTTCAGAAACGTTTTTTGCAATTGGCTTGAGCTTAGATGGTCTGAGCTCGGAGCGATGAGCCTCCAAATCGGCTGGGCCCACCACGCTGCTTAGCTGATGGAGATTGCGAGCCGTCATGCGAGAGGGCACTGGCTGGCCGCTCTTTTTCTGGCTACTGACAGCGTCCATTGACCCGGCCCACAGATGGGCGATCGCCCTGGCCCAATCGTCGCTATTTCCCAACTGTGCTTCGGTCACAACCCACTCGAACAAATGCGCTTGCTGCATCAAAGCTGCCCGCAGGCGCTGATAGCCTGCTTGGGAAAACAGTTGATAGGCAGTAGAGTGTTCAGAGATTTGCATTACGTTGAAGGACATTAAATAACAGACGTTAAAGATGCTTTGCCCTTAAAACCGGATGAAGCACCTCATTAAAAGCAAATCGAGCACATTTCAGTTTTGTGATTTCTCGATCTGTCAGAATAGAACGCGATGCCGTGCAAATCGCCTGAGAAAATGCAGGCAGCAAACAGTGAATATAATCGAATTGCGTTTGAGCAGAGCATGATTCATACAGATGAATACATAGGCAATAGTCCCGCCTAATCACCACTTGCTACTGATTCTCTACTAATTTTTATTGAGCCAAAATTACATTCCGAAAAAATATGACACGTTTAGTCACTGACGATTCAAAGTTCTTAATAGTATCGGAATGGCAAAACGGGTAGAAGCGCTCAAAAAGTTGAGGATTTAGTGGCTACCGTTTTGGCAAACGTTTTGCTGCGGTTGCCTTTGGGTCTCTCTTGTGAGAGTTGTGACCCAAGAAGGCTTCGACTTTTATGTGATGTGATCCTAGCCCTCGTTTCTCCCGATTCGCAGTTATCCCAATAGTTCTTTTATATTTCATCTTTATGCATCGTTTAGCCGCAACACCGGGCGGATGGGATAGCACCGCAGAAGGCGTTATTTTTATTGAGCAGACGCCTGCGCCAATCGTTTTATTAACAGCCGCTGATACCGATATTTCAACGCTTAGTCAGGTCTTAGGTCAGCTTCCGCAAACGTTTGGCGATATTCGTAGCGTTAACTTACTTCAGCTCCAGCAACAGCTCACGATTGATACCTATGCTGAAACAGTCCTCAGCCAGGCGCAGCTCATTATTTTGAGAGTGCTCGGGGGCCGGGCCTATTGGTCTTACGGACTAGAGGTGAGCAAAGCTGTCGCCGCCGAAACCGGAGCGGCCTTAATCGTGATGCCGGGTGACAGCAGTCCTGATTTAGATCTGATGGGTCACTCTACGGTGCCCTTAGCAGTGGTTAATCAACTCTGGCAATACTTCACAGAAGGCGGGGTGAGCAACTTTCGCAATGGGCTGCTGTATGCGAGCGATCGCCTCTTTCATACCCAATACAACCCGCTACCGCCTCAGCGCATTCCTCGCATTGGAATTTATCCCTTAGCAGCAGCGCAAACCCGTTCACAGCCAGCCCTAGCTAAGGTCGGCATCCTTTTTTACCGGGCCCATTACCTAGCGGGCAATATAAAGATAATTGAAGCGCTGTCGGCGGCTTTGATCGAGAGAAATCTACACCCGGTTCCTATCTATGTTTCTAGCCTAAAAGATATTGAAATTCAGCAGGAATTGGTCAGCTACTGCAAAGTTGATAGTAGCAACAGCGATCGCTCACAGCCGATTGAACTGTTGATTAATACTACTAGTTTTGCCGTCACTTCACTGCTGTCACACCCTTTAGAGGCCAAGCAGAGCGCTCAGCAACCCGAGCCTTTCGATCTTTGGAAGAGCCTAGATATGCCTGTGCTTCAGGCCATATGTAGCGGCAGTCCGCGCGAGCACTGGCAAACGAATACTCAGGGTCTGACCCCACGCGATATTGCGATGAATGTCGCACTGCCCGAGGTAGATGGTCGCATTATCACCCGAGCCATTTCTTTTAAAGCGGCGCAGACAGCGTCCGGCAACCCTTTGCAGACAGACATTGTTACCTATGAACCGGAAAGCGATCGCCTCACCTTTGTCACCGATCTGGCCGCCCGGTGGATCGCGCTGCGGCGAACCCCGCCCGCAGCGCGCAGAGTCGCGCTGATACTCGCTAACTATCCCAACCGAGATGGCCGCATCGCCAACGGCGTCGGCCTCGACACGCCCGCGAGCTGCCTAAATATTCTGAAAGCCCTACAGCAAGCCGGTTACACACTCAGCGATCTGCCTCAAACCGGCGATCAGCTAATGGAACAGCTAACCAGCGGCACGACTAACGATCCAGAAGGTCACGGCCTAAGGCTCACCCGCCAATCGCTCTTGTTGGAAGACTATCAGTCGTTTTTTGACAGCCTACCTGCCGCTGTTCAACGAGGCATCACCCAACGCTGGGGCAGCGCCCAACAGGAGTGGGAACGCTTTTCAGATCACCTGCCCATTTCAGGCATTCAGTTTGGCAATATTTTTGTCGGCATTCAGCCCAGCCGTGGCTATGACCGAGACCCCAGCTTGAACTACCACGCGCCTGATCTAGAACCTACCCACGCCTATTTAGGCTTTTACCATTGGCTCAGGCACTGCTTCGCCGCCGATGCGATGGTTCATGTTGGCAAACATGGCAATCTCGAATGGCTTCCCGGCAAAGGCATCGCCCTTTCTGAGAATTGCTACCCCGAAGCGGCCTTTGGGCCAATGCCTCACTTCTATCCATTCATTGTCAATGACCCTGGCGAAGGTGCGCAGGCAAAGCGGCGATCGCAAGCCGTCATCCTCGATCACCTCACCCCACCGATGACCCGCGCCGAACTCTACGGCCCCTTACAACAGCTAGAAAGCCTCGTCGATGAATACTACGAAGCTCAAAATCTCGACCCTAACCGCTTGCCCATCATCGCCCGCAAAATTCTGCCGCTGATCAGTAGCACCCAGCTTCTGCAAGATCTCAACCTAGCGCCCGTTGAAGCCCAAAAAACAGACCAGCTGCAAACTTGGCTACCCCAAATCGACGGCTACCTGTGCGAACTCAAAGAGGCCCAGATTCGAGACGGTCTGCATATCTATGGGCAATGTCCCTCAGGCAGGCAGCTCAGAGATTTGATTATTGCGATCGCCCGCCACCCAAACTCAGAGCACATTGGGCTATCTCGTGCGATCGCTCAATCTTGGAACCTCGATCTAGACCCGCTCACCGCCGATCTATCTCAGCCCTGGCACGGCAATCATCCCCACCTCACCCACTGCCGCACCGTCGGAGACATCATTGAACGCGTCGAACAACAGGCTGAGCGCCTAATCGATCAGCTGCTCCAAAGCCCAGGACTGAGCGCAGTCGAAGTCCCAGCCTCAGAACTGAGCGCAGTCGAAGCCGTCCTTACCTGGATTAGCCGAACCCTGCTCCCCAACCTCCAGCGC
The DNA here is from genome assembly GCA_049680585.1 of Phormidesmis sp. GTDB lineage: Bacteria > Cyanobacteriota > Cyanobacteriia > Phormidesmidales > Phormidesmidaceae > Phormidesmis. Next base: position 6,182 of record JBAUIB010000445.1, on the reverse strand, counting down.
ACCCCCGACGAAATCCACAATTTGCTCCACGGCCTCAACGGCGGCTACATCCCCAGCGGCCCCTCTGGCGCACCCACCCGCAATCGCCCCGAAGTCCTGCCCACTGGCCGCAACTTCTACTCCGTCGATATTCGCGCCATCCCCACCGAAAGCGCCTGGGACGTAGGCCGCAAAGCCGCCGAAGTGTTAATCGAAAACTACACTCAGGAAAATGGCGACTATCCTAAAACGCTGGGCCTCTCCATGTGGGGAACTGCGGCAATGCGCACAGGCGGTGACGATATGGCACAGGCCCTGGCATTACTAGGCGTGCGTCCGGTCTGGGACGGTCCTAGCCGGCGAGTGGTCGATTTTGAAATTTTGCCGATATCGCTACTGGGTCGCCCCCGAGTGGATGTCACGCTGCGCATCTCCGGATTTTTCCGCGATGCCTTCCCAAATCTGATCGACCTATTTAACCGAGCAGTCGGTGCTGTTTGCAACTTGGATGAGCCCGCTGAGCAGAATCCTCTCGCTGCTCAAGTGCAAAAGGACACTGACTATTGGCAGCGGCAGGGGCTGAGCGATCAGCAAAGTCAGCAGCGATCGCGCTATCGCATCTTTGGCTCCAAACCCGGTGCCTATGGCGCTGGCCTTCAGGGCCTAATCGAAGCACAGAACTGGCAGAGCGACGCGGATCTAGCTCGCGCTTACATCAACTGGAGTAGCTACGCCTATATTGGTCAATCAGGTGTGGGGCAATCAGGTGGCCAATCAGCAGGCACAGACGGCCATAGCGCCCCAGAAGCCTTTGAGCAGCGCCTGTCGCACATGCAGATCGTGCTGCAAAATCAGGACAATCGTGAGCACGATCTGCTCGATTCTGACGACTATTACCAGTTTCAAGGCGGGCTGACGGCGGCGGTCAAGGCTCAGCGAGGGGAAGCGCCTGTGACGTACTTCGGCGATAACGCGGTGCCTGAAAATCCGCAGGTGCGATCGCTCAAGTCCGAGATTGCTCGCGTTTACCGCTCCCGCGTCGTCAATCCTAAGTGGATTGCAGGCGTCATGCGCCACGGCTATAAAGGCGCATTTGAAATGGCGGCTACTGTGGACTATCTGTTTGCCTACGATGCCACTACCCACTGCGTCGAAGATCATATGTACGAGGGCGTTGCCAATGCCTACCTGTTCGATCCAGCCGTGCGCGAATTTACTCAAAAGTCTAACCCCTGGGCGCTGCGGGATATGGCTGAGCGACTGCTAGAGGCCAATCAGCGCGAACTATGGCAGGGCGCTAGTCCGCAAATGATCGACGGGCTGCGGGCGATCACCCACGAAGCGGAAGGCCAAATTGAAGCAGGGCTATCCGCTCAGCCCACCGGATAACAATTGTGAAACATCGACTACCAGCGCTGGGAAAAGCTCAGAGTCGATCTGCTCAGATGGGACATAGACCTTTTCTTGATAGCGTCCCTGCTTCAGCAACAGCACGGTTACTTTTTGCCGGTGCGGATCGATAATCCAATAGCCTGAAATGCCTAATTCTTCGTACTGCTGTCGCTTCCAAACATAGTCTCGCTGATAGTTACGGCTATTTTCAGGCCCTGGGCTGACAACTTCTGCCACCCACAGCGGGGGCATCATATCTAGAAGAACAGCTTGTTTGGCTATCTCTAAATGCTCAGGTTGCAACACCATCACGTCTGGTTTGCGGTTGACTTGGGCATCACCGACAGGCCGTACCTGAAGCTCTTTGTTCCCGTTGCGAACTCGACCCTGCAACCGCCCTCCCTGCCACTGCAGCAGCCGCACTAACAAGTAAATCGCAATCCGCAAATTGAGATCATCTTCGGACGGCACTTCAATCAATTCTCCTGTGCTAAGCAGGCGGTAATTGCCATCAGGGGAAAGTGTCTCATCTTCTAAATAATCTTGGTAACTTTGATAGCGAGCAGGGGTATACGTCATTGGCGTTACTCCATAGACTGGGCCGAGCCCCGAATAAATCTATCCTAGCGGCTTGAAGGGAGCCGGGATTACGGGGGCACTATTGCACTGCGACGCTCGGCGTTGTCACACTCGGATCGACCCTTACCCACAGCGCCAGCTCTAACCCTTCTGGGCGCAGCGTAAAATCGATCACGCGAGCAGTCAGGCCGCGATTTTCTAACGCTCGCAGGCTCAAACGCTCATTAATACCGCCGAGCAGGCCATTGACTAAGCGCCCAGGGGCTGGCTGGCCGTTGACGCTGAGCACCGGGTCTACCAGCACAAGGCGATCGCCCTCAGAAATTCTTAAAACTGACTCTGCTTCTATCTGCAATGTACCCGGCTGCACAAGATCTTCAAGCTCCAAAGAAATTTTGAGGCGATCATCTGCTAAAAACTGAACCGCCGGATTCTGGATTTTGTAGCGGGCTCGCTCCCGTGTCTGAGCCGGGTTTAGCGAGCCGATCTTGAGTTCACTGAGCTGCTGCATCACAGCGGGCGATCGCACAAATGCATTGATATCCGCCTCGCTCAAAACTAGACGTAGCGCTCCCTGCAAAGGTTCATCTAGGACAATCTCACCCTTCCGCAGGCTGTTAAATGCCAGATCAATCGGGTCGGTCTCTAGCTCAGCGACTTCAATACGTAGATCCGGCGTTGGTGAAATGCCGCGTCCGGCAATCCGCACGCGATCTACTTTGCCCTGCAGCACTTGAAAAGAGGGACCGTTGTCTACCCGCACCTCTAAGCTTTCTGCATTAAATAGCCGCGAGCGAATAGCATCTTCTGCCGCCTGATCGACCACAATGCCCACAGGCGAAATCAGCAGCAGCAAGCCTGAGAGAATAACGGTGACAACTTCCATGTGCTCGCGCTTGTCCTTATGTAAGTGGCTATTGTGAGGGCTACGTTAGTGCGGCTTCGACCCAACCCTTGAGCGTGCTGGTGACGTCCGCTATCGCGATTTCTTGAGTCTTGCCATCCGCCCTTTTGACCACCTCTACCTTGCCGCTAGCGAGCGATCGCCCCGTCACAATCCGAAACGGAATGCCGATCAGCTCAGCGTCTTTAAATTTCACCCCGGCCCGCTCTTGGCGATCATCTAGCAGGGTTTCGATGCCGGCCGCATTTAGCTCAGCGTAAAGCTTCTCAGCCACCGCCATTTGGTCAGATGCATTTACATTCGGCACGACGATGATGGCGTGATAAGGCGCGATCGCCACTGGCCAGATAATCCCATTTTTGTCATAAGACTGCTCTACTGCCGCCTGCGCCAAGCGCGAAACCCCCACACCATAGCAGCCCATTTCCAGCGGCACTTCTTTGCCGTCTTCGCTGGTATAGGTCGCCCCTAGCGCCTCAGAATATTTGTGGCCGAGTTGGAAAATATGGCCGATTTCAATGCCTCTGGCGGTTTTGATCGTTTGGCTCGAATCGTGAGTAGCGCGATCGCCCACCGCCGCCGTCCGCACATCCACCTGCTTTGGCAACGTAAATTCTTTCCCCCAATTCGCCCCGACTACGTGAGCCCCCTTTTCGTTAGAGCCCGTGACAAAATTCTGGAGTTCCGCAGCAGTTTCATCCACCAGCCGCAAAAAAGCCGGTGCCAGATTCTCTACCTTCGCGATATAGTCGTCTGCCAAATCCGGTGCAATATAGCCCAAAGGCAAGGGTTTCGCCGCCCACTTCGCCTGCGCTTCCGCGTCCGGCACTGCTAGCTGGATCACGGTAGAGGCGCCATAGTCGCTTGCAAAGCCTGTCAGCAAGTTTTGCAGCTTTGTCTCATTCACATCCTGATCGCCTCGAATGCTCACGAGCACCAGCACTTGCTTTTCAGGGCTGTCTGGCTCAGCGGCATAGCTCACCTGATACAGTACATTCTTCACAATCTGCGTCGGCGAACAGTCTAAAAACTTACTCAAAGAGGCAATTGTCGGCGTATTGGGCGTATCGAGCTTTTTGTACGCTGTAAATGAAGAGGGCACTGCGTCCGGCGGCAGCGAAATCGCCTTCTCGACGTTGGCCGCGTACTTGCCGTCGTCGGTGTAGAGCACCTCATCTTCTCCCGCCTCAGCTAGCACCATAAACTCCGTCGAGCCCGAGCCACCAATCGCCCCAGAATCCGCATCCACCGCCCGAAAGGCCAGCCCCGTACGCCGCAAAATATTGCTGTAGGTCACGTACATCTGGTCATAGGTGGCCTTAAGACTGTCAGTATCGGGATGAAAGGAGTAGCCGTCTTTCATGATGAACTCGCGCCCGCGCATCAGGCCAAATCGAGGGCGAATTTCATCGCGGAACTTGGTTTGAATTTGATAGAGGTGCAGCGGCAGCTGCCGGTAGGTGCGGATGGTATCGCGCGCGATCGCTGTAATCACTTCTTCATGAGTGGGGCCGAGTGCTAGCTCCTGCTGACGGCGATCGCCCAAGGCAAACATAATCCCCTCGGCTTTGGTATACGTGTCCCAGCGACCTGATTCTTTCCATAGCGAAGCAGGCTGAAGCTGAGGCAGCAAACACTCTTGTGCGCCCGTCGCGTTCATTTCCTCGCGAACGATATCCGATATTTTGCTTAGCACCCGCAGTAGCAGCGGCAGATAGGCATAGAGCCCACTCGAAATGCGACGCATGTACCCCGCCCGCAGCAGCAGCTTATGGCTGATAATTTCTGCCTCTGCTGGATCTTCTCGCAGCGTGACAAACAGCATCTGAGACAGTCGCATAAGCCTAAGCGTCCTCTAAATAAACAGCCTGACCAGCTGCCAGGTCGAGCATCAATTCTCCAACAAGTCTAGAACATCCGGGCACGAGAAACCTATGCGGCCCTCAACTTCAGAGTAAAAACTCTGAGCAAAGCCCGCACGGCTTTCCTAATGCCAACTACCCACAGACACTACCGGTCAGTATTACTAGCAGATGTATTGCCAGCAAATAGATTACAAAGCAACCCAGTCCAAATCCTTGTAGTGGCTTACACCGCTACACAAAGAGCGTCAATGCTGAACAAAAGCTATCCAAAAGGAACTTGAAATAGCAACCCCAAAAAGCAGCTTAGCGAACCAATCGAACTCGATCTGCCAAGGCTCTGTGAACATAAAGCATATAGACCCTCCGTCAAAGCCACCTATTACAAATAGCGAAACAACTAGCGAACGCTAGCGTCTCGCGATTAGGCACAATGCCTAATCAATTTAGTGATAGATATGAAACAAAATCGAGGCTGCGAAATATTACGTTAACTTTGTATCTAAATATTACAGTTTCTCATTTTCTTTTTTTCTTTCTTGAAGGCAAATTTAGGCCCTGTTTACGCTTCATGACCGGGCCTTTTGCCTTGCTCAAAGCCTTGCTAGAGCGGCGTTGGCGTCTAAAGACAGAATTTCCTTGGCAGGCGTCACCGGCTCACATAGTTTCCAAGGTTGCTTGCAAGCGCCCTTGTTTTATTAGGCATAGATAGACTTAATATAACTATAGGAACTTGTAGATAGCTCATCCCCTTAGCGCAGACTTTGAACCGATAGGTAGCCTTGGTGCTGCTGAAGTTTTGCCAGGCTCGGTTATGGGCGCTCAAAGCGTTTAGACAATCAACGCTCAGTTGCCGCAGGCTGACGGTTCAGTCGGCAGATTTTCAGTGGGCGAATTTGCGATGGGCACAGTCTCTTTCGCTCGCAGCAGATTTCCTTTGAGTCGCTCGTAGTAGAGATTGCCAGAGTCTTTTCAAAAATTCCTTTAAACCTAATTTCTTAAAGATTGCTAAGTGAGTAAGCTAAGTTCCATCATTTTGATTGCCGAAGATGACAGCCGCACCCGCAAGGCCCTCGTTCATAGTTTGCAAGCCGCTGACTATCAGGTCATTGCTGCTGTTGACGGCCAAGAAGCGCTAGAGCTTTTTCATGCGGCAGAACATATTGATCTGGTCATTCTTGACGTGCTGATGCCTCGGTTGAATGGATTCGAAGTTTGTCAGGCCCTAAGAGCTATCTCTGATGTTCCGATCATTATGGCCACCGTATTGGGCAGCTCTACAGATCGAGTAACCGGGCTGGAAATGGGCGCGAATGACTACATCGTCAAACCCTTCTCAATGAAGGAACTGATTGCTCGGATTCGATCTATTCTCAGGCGATCCACTCGCCGCTCTGAAAAGCCAAAATCTACAAGCCTCTCGTCTCACCAGTCGATGAAAGTGGGCCGGCTAACGATTGATCCGA
>JBAUIB010000444.1:0-11835 GCA_049680585.1 Phormidesmis sp. | reverse complement strand
CTTAGTCGATCTGCCGCAAATCAGCTTTTCGCATCCGTTCTTCTGGTCAGCCTTTACGCTCGTTGGCAATCCGTGGTGGTAGCGCTATGCTAACTTTCTGCACTGCTGTTAAGGAAAAATTCTGTGATCCCGATTGTAGACGTTAAAAATCTCACCAAACGCTTCGGTGATACAGCGGTGCTGCGCGGCATCAATCTCTCAGTAGAGCACGGTCAAGTGCTGGGCGTACTCGGGCCAAACGGCGCCGGAAAAACGACCGCGATTAACTGTCTGACGACGCTGCTGGTGCCAGATAGCGGGCAGGCAACGATTGCTGGATACGATGTGGTCCGTCAGCCGGAAGCCGTGCGATCGCTAATTGGCCTCACTGGTCAGTTCGCGGCGGTCGATCAAGCCCTCACCGCCCGCGAGAATCTGATTTTATTTGGCCGGCTACTGCGGCTCTCAGGGCCAGCGGCCAAGCGCAGAGCCGACGAACTGCTCAGCCAGTTTGATCTGTCTGCCGCTGCCAATCGCCAAGTCAAGACCTTTTCAGGCGGGATGCGTCGTCGGTTGGATCTCGCAGCGAGCATTGTGGTACTCCCGCTCGTACTCTTTCTCGACGAGCCCACAACGGGCCTCGACCCGCGCAGTCGTCAGCAGCTCTGGGCGGTGGTCAATGACCTTAAAGCCCAAGGCGTGACGATCATCCTGACCACGCAATACTTAGAAGAAGCCGATGCCCTCGCCGATCAGATAGTTGTGATTGACCAAGGCCAGGTGATCGCCGAAGGCACGGTCGATGAGCTAAAAGATCGGGTGGGCGGTAAGTTTTGCGAGCTGCGGCTGGCGAATCTGGCGGATATAGAGAAGGTGAAACACTTGCTCAGCGATATGGGCGATATTGTCGTCGGCGAAATGGGAGACGGTGGACCGATGGCGATCGCGGCTCCCGATGGGGCCAACACCCTCACTAATATCGTGCTCCGTCTAGAATCTGCTGGCATTCCACTGGCCGACATCTCCCTCCGTCGCCCCAGCCTCGACGATGTATTTTTTGCCCTCACTGGCCACACTACGTAAAGCCTGCTTAGCATTCGTTGCTGGTGTCTTCACAAGTTCCTCAGATTGTTTCCATACGGTATAAAAACAATCTAGGCGACCACGGGTGAAGTGACTCTTGGCCGCGGGAGGCAAATCCACATGAATCTCCAACAGCTACTTCACGAATATAATCAGGGCGATCGCAATTTTTCTGCCACTTCGTTTAGAGGGGCCGCTTTACCCAAAACTCATCTGAGCGGCGTAGACTTTAGCCGTTGCGATCTGAGTAGTGCAGATTTGAGCCATTCGGACCTCAGCCGAGCTAGCCTCAGAGAAGCCAATCTGACGGATGCTGATCTGACGGGGGCTAATCTCAGTGGGGCACATTTGCAGGGTGCCAATTTCATTGGGGCAGATTTGCAGGAAGCTAGCCTCGTTGGGGCAAATCTGACTGGCGCAGATCTGCGAGCTGCCAATCTGGAGAAAGCTGACTTGAGCGGCGTAAACCTAACCGGGGCGCTACTGAGTGGGGCTAGCTTGATCGATGTCAACCTAGACGGCGCTTGTGTCGATGCCCGTGAGCTGGAGAACACTGACTATGAAGGGACAAATCTAGATGATTTGGTGGCTATCACTGACTGTGATGTGTCTGTCAACAGCCTGCACTGGGTTTCGTGGGGTTCTCATCGCTGATCTCGGCTTGGAAGCGTTCGAACTGCCAGATCTACAAGACTCTCAGACCCCGTTGCGATCGCAATATAGCCTGAGGGTCTTTTCGCTTTGAGATAAGCTAGCTGGATCGATTGCGATCGCACCTATTTAAAAACCGGATCGAATCAGATCATCCGTACTCCAAGATCGTTTGTATTGGTAGAATGAAAGCCTTGCCGTATAGCCTTTTGGTCGGCTGGGCAGACAACCGTACATGATCCCCAAGCAGCTTACGCTTAAAAACTTTTTGAGCTACCGCGAGGTGGCGCTGGATTTTGCTGGGCTGCATGTGGCCTGCGTGTGTGGGCCAAATGGGGCGGGTAAGTCGTCGCTGCTAGAGGCGATCGCCTGGTGCGTGTGGGGTCAAAGCCGTGTCAGCGCTGAAGATGACATTATTCGTCAGGGCGCGCTCGAAGTTCGGGTGAGCTTTTGCTTTGAGCATAGCGGCCAAACGTATCGGATCATCCGCACGCGTCGCCGCAGTCAAACGAGCACCTTAGAATTTCAGATTGAGGCTAGCCGAAAAACTGGCCAGATCGAGCCAACCTTTAAAAGCATTACGCAAAAGGGGGTGCGAGCGACTCAGCAGCATATTCTACGGCAGATCAAAATCGACTACGAGACGTTTATCAACTCTGCCTACTTGCGTCAGGGGCGAGCCGATGAATTTATGCTGAAGCGGCCAGGCGATCGCAAGCAGGTACTCGCCGACCTGCTCAAGCTAGATCGCTACGATCAGCTCGCTGAGCAAGCCAAAGACCTGTTCCGCAGCTATAAAGCCCAGCTTGCGCCCTTAGAGACCTCGCTTGCCCGTCTCTCTGCTCAAATTGAGACCCACCAAGCAGCCCAGCATACGTATCGAGCGCTACAGGCTCAAATAGAGCGCCAGCAGCAGCGCCAACAGCAACAGCAGCAGACGCTTGCCGATCTCAAACATAGGCAGCAGCAGCGAGGAGACTGGCAGCAACAGCTTGCCCTAGCCCAACAGCAGCAGCAACACGAGCAAGCGTCTCTACAAACAACCCAGGCAGATTTAATGCAGGCTCAGCAACGGCTTGAGGCGATTGAAACCACGCTCGCGCAGGCCGACGAAATCCAACAACAGTACAGCCAAATCGCCCCGCTACGTCAGCTTGAAGAGCAGCAAGCCAAACGTTTTCAAGACTATCAGGCCGCTCAGCGGCAGCAAATCGAGCTTCAGCAGCGCCTCAGCCAGCAAAAGCAACAGCAGCAGCAGCAAATCGCTCAGCAAGAAGGGCGGCTCGCTCAGCTCCGACTGCAGGCTCAAGAGATTTTGCCAACGCTGGAGAAAAAAGAAGAGCTTTTAAAAAAGCGAGAACAGTTGCGGGCTGCTAAAAGAGAGCTGCATCAGCTTGATAAAACGGAAGCCCAAAGTGCGCCGCTGCGGCAGCGACAACAACAGATTGAAAGCCAGATAGCGCAGGCTCATACCCGGCTGGTGACTCGCATAGAAGAACTGAGCCGTCAGACTGAGATGGCGAGCGGACAGGCCCAATCGCCGCAGCTCATGCAGGCCGCGCTGGATGTGTCTCACCGCATCGCCTACTTAGAACAGCGCCAAGACTATCAAGAGGCACTGCGACAAAAGGGCTTGGAGCGACGGCGCTTTATGGAACGGCTGCAGACCAATCAGCTTAACCACGAAGTGAGTCTGGCTCGCTTTGAGCAAACGCTAAAGCTGCTTGAAGATCCGGAGGCGGCCTGCTGTCCACTGTGTGAGCAGCCGCTGGACGGGACGCATTGGCAGGAATTGCGTGATCGCACCTTACAAGAGCGCGATGATGTCCAAAACCAAGTTTGGGTAATTCGCGAGCAGCTAGCGGTCAGTGAAAGCGAGATTCAGGTTCTGCGTCAGGAATATCGCCTGCTCGAAGAAGAGCTGGCCAAGTACGCGCCGATTTTAGAAGAGCGGGGACAGCTTAAGGCCAAGCTGGCATCTGCCGATACGCTCAAAGGCCGACTCCAGACTATGAGCGCCGAACGGGCCCAGCTAGAGCGCTGCTTGCAAGAAAATGACTATGCTAAAAGCCTGCAAAGCGAGCTGCAACAGATTCAAGATCAGCTCGCGGCGATGGCCTACGATGATCGCAATCATGCCTTGCTGCGATCGCAGGTAGAGCGGCTGCGCTGGAGTGAGCTCAAATACGCTGAGATTAAACAGGCCGAGCGTCGCTTGAGCCAGCTGGATAAGCAAATTCCGGCAATGGAAGCCGAGCTGCGATCGCTGCAAACCGCCCTTGCAGACGACGCGAATAATCCGACTCAGCAGGCCCTAGCTGCTGTAGAGCGCCGCTTAGCAGAGATCGACTACAGTCTGAGCCAGCACAATCAGCTGAGAGCGCAGTTACGCCAAGCTGAGCATTGGCAGCGCCGTTACCAAACGCTGCAACAGGCCCAGGCAGAACAGAGCGACCTTCAGCGCCAGTTAGCTCAGCTCACCGCTCAAGCTCAGGCAAAAACAACAGCCCTAGCAGCGATTGATCAGCGTGCCTTAGCAATCCAGCAACAGCTTGCCGACTTGCCCGATCCGCGCCCAGAGACCGCCCAGCTAGAAGCGGCACTGGCCAGCTCTCGAGACCAGCGCGACCAGCAGCTTGCTCAGCTAGGGCGGCTCCAGCAGCAGCTGGCTTCACTCGAAACGATTCAAGCGCAGCACGATCAGCAGCAGCAAGATCTAGACAACCTGCGCCACAAGTATCAGGTGTATAAGTCTTTGGCGCAGGCATTTGGCCGCAATGGCATTCAGGCGATGATGATCGAAAATCTGTTGCCCCAGCTAGAAGCCCAGACTAACCAGATTTTAGGCAAACTGAGCAATCATCAGCTACATGTGCAGTTTGTCACGCAGCGGGCCGGACGCCAAAAGCGAAGCCAGCCGAAGCTCATTGACACGCTGGATATTTTGATTGCCGATGCGCGAGGCACCCGCCCGTATGAAACCTATTCAGGCGGTGAGGCGTTCAGAGTAAATTTTTCGATTCGGCTGGCGATCGCCCGCTTACTCGCCATGCGTTCAGGGACAGCCCTGCAAATGCTGATCGTCGATGAAGGCTTTGGCACCCAAGACAAGCAAGGCTGTGACCGACTGATTGCGGCGATTGAAGCGATCGCCCCTGATTTTGCCTGCATTCTCATCATCACGCATATGCCCCACTTTCGCGAAGCCTTTCAAACGCGCATAGACATCGCGAAAGACGAAAACGGCTCTCACCTCACCCTTTCCGAATAAGCGCCGAATAAGCTGAGTCTCTATCGTATGAGGGAGATTCACCATTCCTTGACAGAGCCTCATAGAATCCTCATACCGTCCAGGTAGCATCGAACTCAAACCTGTTGGATTAAGGAGGTCAGTTCTCGATGTTGACTTTGTTGACTTCTCCCGTGACGGATTCCGGCCCTGAGCATGCGAGCGATCGCGTGAGTAATCATGTGAGCGATCGCGATCTGATATCGCAATTTTTGATCGTTGGCAGTGGCAGTGCGGCGGGTGGTGACTTGGCAGCAGGCCCCACCGTGGCTCAAGCGGTGGCCGATTGGCAGCTACCGTCGGTAAAGTCACTGGTCGTGCAAAGCCTGACGCCCACCTGCGTGAGCGAAATGGCCAAAGCAGACTATGTGATTTTTGTCGGGGCCTGTGGCGATCAAAGCTGTGCGAGAACCGTTCAGCTCGATCCGATTGTAGAAAGCACGCGTCTGCCCTCTAGCTATCCGACTTGCGCCCATAGCTATGGCCCTTGGGAGCTGCTTCACCTGACTCGCGAAATCTATGACCGCGTGCCTCAAGCCTGGCAGCTACAGATTCCGACTGAGCATTTTGACGTTGGCGCGCCCTTATCTTCGACTACGCAGCGAGGATGCGATCGCGCTACGAGAACCATTGAGACGTTTCTGCAAACCTATCAGCGTCCTGTCTTCGCTAGTCAATACACCTCAAATTTGTCTGCATAGCGCTGTACAATCAGAGCCCCAGGATTAGGGTCGGGGGCAAATGCAGTGTATTGAGAATCTGTCAGTCTAAAACATCGCCGTTTTTCGTGCGAACTCGGGTGTAAAACTCTTCCATGACTTCAATAAAAGAATTGTCGCGATCCCAAAAGGCCGGAAAATCTCCCTGCTTTTTGACTAAGATGGCCGGCACGTTGGTCGGCTGAGGAGTCTCTACGGTGGAGGGCAGGCGTTTTTCACCCTGCCAAAAGCTTTTGAGCGACATTTTTTTCTCGGGCGATCGCAGCTGAGGTGTCGTAAAGAAGCTTTCAGCGACAGCCGGCGGTTTCGGCTCTTCTGTTAGCTCTTTGGCCAGCGCCATGCCCAGCGGCGTTTTGGCCAGCTCCGCATTGAGATCTTCGCGAGAAAGTCCTCTGAGTTCAAACAGCTTCAGCGGATCGCGGTCCAGCTCCGCTGCGACCAGGTAGTATACGCCCGCCATATGCTTACAGGGATTTCCCCAATCCGGGCAATTGCAGTGGCCTTGAAAGTCGTCTCTCTTGCGAGGCAATAGGCTGAGGCCCACCGCGTCAAAGCTTTCTTCAATATTATCGGGCATTTCGCCGATGAGCAGTCTAGACAGGGTGCTCACCTTTGACGCCATCAAGGCGATAATAACCGCCCACTTGGCCCGGCTAAACGTTTCAAATTCTAGCTCTGTGCTGTAGAGGGGCTCCGAGTATACGCCGTAGTAAGGATTCACAGAGCCGCGTACTTGAGCCGTGACGTGGCCAGCCTCTATGTCGAACGACTTGATCTTTTTGCCGTTGGCATAGGATCTGCCACGGCTGAGTCGGCCCGGATCGGTGAATTCTTCTAGGGTAGCGAGGAAGGTTTGGCCCCACCAGGTGCGAGTGAAGTTTGGCATAGGAAGATAATCTCTAGTCCATAATGGCGTTTTTATTCAGGGCGATGAGCTGCTTGAAGGCAGTGTTGTCGAGTTCGGTGAGCCAGGATTCGTCTGAGCTGACAATGGCGCTCGCGAGCTTTTTCTTGTCTTCTATCATTTGATCAATGCGCTCTTCTAGGGTGCCGATGGTGACAAATTTGTGGACGAAGACGTTTTTTTGCTGGCCAATGCGGAAGGCACGGTCGGTGGCCTGATCTTCCACGGCGGGGTTCCACCAGCGGTCGAAGTGAAAGACGTGATTGGCTTTGGTAAGGGTGATGCCGACACCGCCTGCTTTGAGCGAGAGAATGAAAACAGAGGGTTCTGTCTCGGCAGACTGAAATTCGGCCATCATCCGTTCTCTCTTTTTGCGGGAGGTACCGCCATGGAGGTAGTAGGTATTGTAGTGGTAGCTGTGATGCAGGTGCCTTTCAAGAGCATCGCCGATTTCTTTAAACTGGGTGAAAATGAGCAGGCTGTCACCGCCTGTGATCGCTTCGGCCACCATTTCACTTAACCGGCTGAGCTTGTGCGATCGCACTTCTGTAAACTCGCTGTCATCTTGTAAAAACTGCCTCGGGTGGTTGCAGATCTGTTTGAGCTTCATCAGCGTCGAGAGGATCAGTCCCTTGCGCTGTATGCCTTCTGCGGCGTTGAGCTGCCGTTCGACATCGCGAACGGTGGCCTCATAGAGAGAGGCTTGTTCTTTGGTGAGGTTACAGTAGAGCTTTTGTTCGACTTTATCGGGCAGATCTTTAATAATGGACTCGTCGGTTTTAACTCGGCGCAGGATAAACGGCTCTACCAGCTTTTTGAGTACGGCTGACTGCATTTTGTCATTGTTTCGCTGGATCGGCATCTCGAAGTTTTTGCGAAACTGGGCTTGTTTACCCAAGTAGCCGGGGTTCAGAAAGTTGAAAATAGACCACAGATCCAGCAGCCGGTTTTCGACTGGAGTGCCGGTCAGTGCGAGCCGATGCTGACCGGTTAGTTTCAAAATCGCTTTGGTCTGAGCGGTTTTAGGGTTCTTGATGTTTTGCGCTTCGTCTAGCACAATTCGGTGCCAGGTTAGGCTGTTGAGCAAGTCGGCGTCGCGGCGAGCGAGCGAGAAAGAGGTGATAATCAAGTCATGGCTTTGGCACTGCTGCTTGAAATCTTTTTTGGTTTTGGCGCGATCGCTCCCATGATGCATCAGCGCTGTAAGGTGCGGCGCAAACCGCTCTACTTCTTTGAGCCAGTTGCCCAGTACTGACGTTGGTGCGACTAAAAGCGTCGGCGGTAGAGCTTGTTCTTTATCTACCGCGATCTGTTCTTCTTCTTGAACCATCCGCGCAATCACCTGGATGGTTTTACCGAGGCCCATATCATCTGCCAGACAGCCGTTTAGCCCCAAACTCTCTAAATATTGTAGCCAGGAAACGCCGCGCTTTTGGTATTCTCTGAGACTGCCGTTGAGGCTTTCTGGATCGTCAACCGGGACAAGGGCGCTTTTGTTGTTGAGCTTGTCCATCATGGAGACGAGGGTGCGATCGCGGCTAAAATCAACCTCAATATCATCGCCCTGATTTGCCGCCATCTGCATAAATTCCAACAGACCCATTTCAGGATTTTCCTGACGATGCTTCTTCCAAAATGTCATCATCTCCTGCATTTTGGCCTGGTCTAGCTCTATCCACTCGCCGCGAAACTGCACCAGCGGCGTTTTAGCATTCACTAGCTGCTGCCACTCTTTTTCACTGACTTTCTCGCCGCCAATAGACAGCTCATACTGATATTCCACCAGCGTATCTAAAGAGAAATAGCTTTTGGCTTTCTCCGCTTTGCCAGTGGATTTACTATTGGCCTTCAGCCGTAGCTGCGCCCGTCGCCTGCCCTGCGGCGTCCACCAAGCCGGTACGATGACCTTATAGCCCGCATCTTCCAGCACCCAAGCCGACTCTTTTAAAAAGTCAAAAGCGCCCTCGGACTTTAGCTCAATGCCGATTGGCTCATCGGTTTCTAGCCCTACCCACAAATCTGGGTAAATGCGAGCCGCATCGCCGAGCGTCAGCAGCAGATCTTGCTCAAAGTGTTCGCCGAGCTGATACTTAAGGGCGGCCTGCTGATGCGGCTGCAGTTGCCAATAGTCCTCTAGCGCGATTCGCAAAGAGGGATGTTCTTTGGGTGCAACTTTAAAGTCGAGCTGCCAATAGTCGTCTGGATCATCAGGAGAGAGGAGCTGAAAGCACAGGTAAAAGGGAACGGTGCTCTGGGTACGGGTGATGCGATCACGCCAACCCTGCCACTGCTGATAGGTATCGAGCCGCGTTCCGGGAATCCAGTGGGTAGCGTCGAGGCAGCTCTGGATCAAAGAGCCAGAAATCTGCTTTTCAAACACCTGCGTCAGGGGCGTATGGATAACGATATCTTGCAAAAGGCATTCCGAAAAATGGCGCAGCAGCGTTTCCGGGTCGTAAAGCGCCGCAGAAGTAGAAGATTGTTCAGAGGGCCGCTGCGAGAGGCCCGCCGTGCAGACCTGTGGCATATGCTCGACGTAGCGCTGAATACTGAGCTCATAGGCTTCACCCGCAATTTCCCAAGCGGGATACAGGGCAAACGCCCGCTTTCCTTTCAGCGCCCGATAGCGCAGTGCTGGAATGTAGTGATCTTTCAAAATCACCGCTTTGAAGGCTTGGGTGTAGTGATACCAAAACAACAGATCAGCGCCGAGCTGCACGTCTGCCAGCTGATACTGCGCGATAAAGTGAAGTTCTTGTAGCTGAGGAATAATGGCACTAATGCTGGCATTCCGGGTAACGCGACTGCTAAAGTGGCGGGCGATTTTGTAGCAGTCGATTTTCCAGGCTTGCCAGTCAAAAGTACTGGGCAAGTCAGTTTCTAGATACCGGGCTAGCTCTAAAGAGGGTAGCGGCTGCTGGCTGGCGGTGGGTAGCACAAAGTATCTAGCGGAGATGTCCTTGCTGGGGTCATAGTATGAGGTAGAAAAGCCTAATTCATCTGCTAAGAACGCGGCGAGCTCTTTTTTTTGCAGCTGTCGGTTGTGGCGAGGATTGTCCGGGCTTTGCTTAAATCGGCGAACTTGCTCAGTTTCTACCCACAGGTAAAAGGCTCCGCTCTGCACGAAGTCGTCTTTAGCATCTGGAATCCAAGTACCGTGAAGGATCTGCATTGGCGCAAAGGGGCTGTTCGAGCTATCTAAGCTGAATTTTAGAGCATCTCCCTTTCATTTTCTAATTTGTTGCTTTTGTTCGCAAACGTCCAGTGCAAGGGCTGCTTAAGATGTTTCCCTTAATGCACCGTCACCAAGGCATCTAGCTCCTTCTGCATATAGCTTTGCACCTGCTCATAGCACTCATCCACGTAGGCTTTATCGCGGATGGCCGCTGCCCCAGAACGCTCGAAGCGAATCGGCGCACAGACGCGGGTATGTATTTTGAGCGGTAGCGGAATATTCGGCAGTGGCCCTAAGGAGATACCCCAAGGCAAGCCTAGATAAATCGGAAATACTTCGGGATCAATGCCGAGAAACCAGGGCAGTCCTTTTTCGTGGAGCTGCTGCACCTGCGGGTAGATATCGGCGAGCACCATCAAGGTAGAGTGCGCTCCGACGGAGATCATCGGGACGATAGGAACGGCTTTTTTGAGGGCGAGTTTGATGAAGCCTTTGCGGTTATGAAAGTAAATTTTGTGACGCATGGCGTAGGGCCGAAACACGTCCTGCGCGCCGCCGGGATACACGCCGATATTGGCCTGGCGGTTGAGGGCGGCGATCGCCATTCTGGGGTGGGCTTGGACCCCGCCCATTTGAACGGCGAGGTGAGCGACTGAGGGAAAGGCTTTCCATACGCTGGGATGCATCAGGCCGTACAGTGGCTTTTCAGGGCCAAAGCGGCGGAACCAGTCATAGAGCATCATATGCATGTCGGGGGCGGGGATGCCGCCATTGTGAGAGCCGACGAGCATGATGGGTTCGTCCGTAGGGATGTGCTGCCAGCCGTCTGTGGTGACCTGGTAGTAGTGCTCGTACAGCCATCCGAGTAATGGCATGATCTGCCGAATCGTTTCTGGATTGCGGCCCTTGAGCGACCAGCCGTCGAGAGGGTTGGCGGGTTGGCGAGTTGGATAGAGGTTGGTGAGGGGTTTGAGCGCTTCGAGCAGGGAGAATAGGGTGCTTGGCTGTAGGGGGTTCATGCAGGTGCGGTGCTTTTTGCTAGTCCACGGTACTGCCAAATGGGCCATTTCGTTGATAGCCATATCAAAAGACGAATATGGCATCGTGACAACGCATTATAATTGAATTTATTAATCTTTTTTCGCGTAAGCATGTCAGAGCTAGCATCAGAAGTTAGAGTCGGCGCGAATGGGCAGATGGAGGTACCGGTTCAGATACGGGACCAGATTGGTTTGCGCCCAGGTGATCGGCTCGTCGTTTGGGTGGAGCAGGAAAGACTAATTTTTGAAAAAGCCGACACAGCCATAGTTCGCTTGCAACAACGCTTTGCACACCTGAGAGGACAAGGTGTGATCGAGGAACTCTTAGCAGAGCGGCATGCTGAGGCAAAAGCAGATCTATGACAGTTGTTGTGGATGCTTCGGCTCTGCTTGCGCTTTTCCTGAGTTACCCATCACGTTAATACGGTGAATATAGCTTCGGTCGGTTTGCGGGGCGATCGCGCACCAAGACGGTCCGGGTAGTAGTGCCTTGCCCGCGCGATCGCCCTACCGCTCTCAAATCGAGAACCATAAGAGCGATCGCACTTTTTTCACTCAACTCTTCTCAACTCTTACCCGCTTCGTCAGTATGGCCATGACCTCATCGGCTCTGCGAGTGGAAATGGGCGGGCTCCAGTCGTTCACTTCGGCGTAGCCGAGCTGGTGCAGTTGGTGAATGGTGGCGCGCACGGATTGAGGCGAGCCAAATAGCATGTGGCGCACGGGTTCGGCGTGAACGTAATCGCGGCTGTCGTTGCCGTCTGGTGGCAAGGCGCAAAACGCAGCAACAGAATCTGTGGACGCGGATGCGCCCTGCATGAAAGGAATAAACATGAGATCTGGTCTCCGAATGGGTTCTTTTTTAGGATTTTGGTCAGGAAACCAGAACTTCAAATATCTGGCCACATTGTCTACCAGGAATAAATCGGCTGAGATTTTTGGTTCACAGCAGCAATGTGGCTCGCTACTGTACGAATGCATCCGCCCATTAGCAT
>JBAUIB010000443.1:0-1605 GCA_049680585.1 Phormidesmis sp. | reverse complement strand
TACCCGCATTGCTCAGTAGAGACATCTCTCCTGTCACCGGATCGGGTGCATAGGCCACCTGAACAGACGGTGAGTCTGGCGACATGCTGTGGTTCATCAGATCCAACCCACCCATGCGGCTGTAGATATCAAAGCTGTAAATAGAGATACCCAAGACAATAACCGCTGGGATCGCGGTCCAAACAATCTCCAAAGGAATGTTGCCTTCGAGATGTTCTCCATCGCCTTCATCGCCATCTTTGCGACGGAAGCGAAAAGCGGCAATCACTAACGCGCCTTCTACCAACAAAAATAGGCCAAAACCGATGGTCATCATCGTATTGAACAGGCCATCCACCAGTTCGGCTTCACTAGAGGCGGCCACAGGCATCAGCCCATGATTTTGTCCGTACCAAAGACTTGCCAAGGTAACAAAAATGCCTAGCAGAAGAGTAACAATAGAACTTGGAATATTCACAGGTATTCGTCGCAGATCTAATCCAGATCTGTTTAGCGTCGGTTTGCTGGTCGGTTTGCCGGACTGAAGAGTTGAGAGTTACGCCCTTGCCGCTTATCAAGGTAGCGCTCTTTTGCGAAGTTGTAAGCACTTTTTTAGATATGCTTTACGCTTTAATCTTTTCTCTATACTTCGACTTTATGAATGCTTCTAGACCCTATGGTGAATATTAAGCAAAGTTAACTGTAAAGACATACTCTAGCCACACTATTGGAAGAAAAACAAAAGAAAGTTGTCTACGGCAAGAGAATACTCTGCTGGCCGCGCTATATTTTCATGCGAGGGAGACGCTACATTTCCTTGCGGCGTCAACACTTGACTCAACTCATATCTGCTTTGGTGAGTCTGCTGTGCTTACTAAGTCGCTACGCCTCGCTTTTTATGACAAATTCCAGTTTATCTAGCGCTTCTTCTAGCTCAGAAAATTTCTACACAGAAGATTCTCAGCTCGACCTCACACCAACGGCTCGACTGACAGAGACGTTGGATCATCAGGCCCTAGCGGCTCGACAGCTGATTCGGCGGTGGGTGTGGAAAATGGCGATCGCCACCCTTGCGCTTATGGCTGTAGGCAGTGCCACGCGGGTTATGAATGCGGGGCTAGCCTGTCCTGACTGGCCGCTGTGCTACGGTCAGCTAGTGCCCACCGCTCAAATGAACTTGCAGGTTTTTTTAGAGTGGTTTCACCGGCTAGATGCGTCTTTGATTGGACTGATGGCGATTGGCCTAGTGGGCTTGAGTGGGTGGTATCGGAGATCGCTCCCGAAATGGCTTCCTTGGGCTTCACTGGGTGCTTTACTGCTGATTGTGGTCCAGGGAGTTCTAGGTGGTCTCACCGTGATTGAGCTGCTGCGATTTGATATTGTCACAGCGCATCTGGGCACGGCGCTGTTATTTTTCTGCTCGCTGCTGGTGATCGGCATGGCGTTGCTGCCCTATCAAGCCACCGGAAATGCTGGCAAGTTAGCTTGGCTGAGCTTGGCAGCAGCACTGCTCGTGTATGTGCAGAGTATCCTCGGTGGCCTAGTCGGCTCTCGCTGGGCGGCTCATCAGTGCTTTGGCCTAGCCGAGCTGTGCAGTGTGATGAACCTTCACATTATTGGCGTGGT
>JBAUIB010000442.1:0-3686 GCA_049680585.1 Phormidesmis sp. | reverse complement strand
TGTCGGGCTGTACCACTGCCAGCGATCACCTTTATCTGTTTCCCAACGACTGCACGCTCGACGATGAGATTCGCGCTCTGCAAGAGATTGGATTGAGGTTTCACGCCAGCCGAGGCAGCATGAGCGTCGGCGAGAGTAAAGGCGGCCTACCACCCGATACACTGGTAGAGTCAGAAGCCGATATTCTCAAAGACTCACAGCGCCTAATCGAGCAGTATCATGACAACAGCCGCCATGCGATGACGCGGATGGTGCTCGCACCCTGTTCTCCATTTTCGGTCACCCCAGACTTGATGAGAGAATCTGCGGCAATGGCCCGCGCTCACCCAGGCGTTCGGCTCCATACTCACCTCGCTGAAAACAAAAGTGACGTTGACTACAGCCTAGAGAAATTTGGCCTGCGCCCCGGAGATTATGCCGAATCTGTTGGCTGGCTAGGCGAGGATGTATGGCACGCTCACTGCGTTCAGCTCAGCGATCGCGCGATTGATAAGTTTGCCCGCAGTGGTACAGGTGTTGCCCACTGTCCCTGCAGCAACTTAAGGCTAGCGAGCGGGATTGCGCCCATCCGCAAAATGCTCAACCACGGGGTGCCGGTCGGGATGGGAGTAGATGGGGCAGCCTCTAATGATGCGTCGAATCTTTTACAAGAGACACGGACAGCCTTTTTAATTGCGCGGGTGAGAGATCATGATGCCGCCGCGATGAGTGCGCGTGAGGCACTAGACGTGGCAACTCGTGGGGGCGCAAAAGTGCTGGGGCGCGATGATATTGGCTACTTAGCACCCGGCATGTCAGCAGATTTTGTAGCTTTCAATATTGATACGCCTGCTTTTGTCGGGAGCCATCATGATGTGGTCGCAGCGCTGATTTTTTGTCAGCCACCGTCGGTAGACTACAGCTTTATCAATGGCAAAAAAGTGATTGATAAAGGGCAACTGACAACGGTGGAGCTGCCCAAGCTGATAGAGACGTGCAATCAACTCGCAACGGAGATGGTTAGTTGAGCCCAGCTAAAGCTGAGGGCTGAGCGGCACCGCAGCCCTCAATAGTCCAGCAAAATAATGAATCGAACCGGGATATCGCCGCCCGTGAGAACTTCTGCCATTGCGATCGCTCCTCTCATTTCTGTCATTACCTGAGCGCTATGGTCCTTGTAGGCGCGGGCCACATGCTCCACCCCGGCGCGGAACTGAGAGAGATTCAGGCAAGTTGTCACGTAGTAGGCCACTCCCTTCAGCCGCGAGAGCACTCTCCCGCTACAGTCATCTGGTAAGGGCGGAAACCCTTTGGCTTTTTGGGGTAAGGGCGACAGGCCAGGATTTTCCCATAGCAAAAATTGATTGAGCCGCGCATCCCCGCAGGTGGGCAGTTGAGACAGCGATCGCCACCGCGAACCATCATGGGCCTCTAAGATCACCGTCCGATACGTTGACATCGTCTACCACCTGCGCGACTCACAAAGCCGTAGACGACCTTGAAAGCAGTCTATCTATTTAGTCTATTCATATTAACGATCAAACTCAATCTGTCCATCTATCCTGCGAATCAATCGGCTTGCCCTTCGCCAGATTCGTTATCCAATACATAGGCCAACTCCTCCGCTAGCATCTCCTGATAAATCTGTGGCAGCAGCATCGACATACTATTATCCTCAATGCCATACCCTAGACTGGTCCAAGTCCCCGACAGCATTTCCAACACGCGATTGATTTCACCCTCACGCAGCAGTACAGGAATCTCTAGGCCCCACACATCCGCATCCATCAGCCAGTCATACACGACCTCATCTTGATACTGCGGCTCAAAGCTAGGCTGCGACCAAAGCTCGTACCAGGCCGGCCAATCAGGATGGTAAGCCTTGGCCTGATCCTCCCAAGTCGGCGTCAAAAACTGATACCGCCCTGCCGCCGTTGTACAGTCGCCCTCATTGGGCCCGTTTACAATCGGCACGCAGGTATCTGGATGCACACTCAAATCCTTCACCCGTTTGCCGCCGTACAGCAGCCGGTACGGATCAGCTGTATTGGACTCCGCTGCTGAAATCGTTCGCATTAGGGCGCGCACGTACGGGTCACCGCCCTGCATGACCAAAGGCAGCGGTGAAGCCACATAGTCCGTCGCGCCTAATAGCTCGTCGAGCATTTCAGACAGCGTTCTAGACGGCGTCTGTAGAGAAAGCGACCAGCCACGTATCGTCAAAGCCACACCCAGAAAGATCAGCAGCGTCAGAATAATGGGACCTAGCCCCTCTCGCTTAGGCACTTTTTTCTGAGCAGTTTTCTGAACCTTCTTCTGCACTTGTTTCTGTACTTTCATCCCGACAGGGCAGCAAAAGCATCCGCTAACATGGACCTATAGTAGCCGCAGTTTTACATCTTGGTGGGCTGCATCTGTTTGCTACGCTGAGCCTACGCTAAGTTCATCAAAACCTTTCTCTACATTATTTATGGCATCACTAGAGTCAAACGAACGCCTGATGATTATTCTGATCTGCCTGGTGCCCTTTGCCGCACTGCTCTACTGCGCCTCTGTGTTTGGCATTCTCTTATCGATTCCTTCAGCCAAAAATCATCCTCTCCTTTTCGGCGGCATCTTTGCGCTGATTCCGCTGGTAACAGGTACCACCTTCTGGGTTGGCCCCTTCAGAAAGTAAAAGACTTTCAGATTTCAATAAAGCTGGAAGCACTCTCAGTTGGATACGATCTGTTCTTCTTTTATCTCTGTTCCTTTTCGACCTAAAGCTGCCACTGTACTAGACGCACTACATTGCCTAGCATACGATGCTTGAGCCAGGAGCGCCGCCGCCACTGTCGCAGGCCAATCTTTTCACATTGAGAGAATCCTTTCTCAAAAGTCTGTTCGACATGACGAAAAAGATCCGCACTATTGGTAACAATATCTAACTCATCATTGTGTAAAAAGCTGCGATAGTCGAAGTTTGCGCTGCCAATATTCACCCACTCATCATCGACAATCAGCATTTTGGCGTGAAGCATACTGGGCTGATATTCAAATATTTTTATCCCGGCCCGCAGTAAGGGACCGTACTCTTCATAAGAGGCGTAGTAAACGGGCTTTTTGTCTGAGCGATCGCTCGTTGTCAAAATCCGCACATCTATCCCCGCTTGCTGCGCTGCGATTAACAGATGACGCGTACTCTTGTTGGGCAAAAAATACGGGCTCGACAGCCAGACTCGTCTCCGTGCACAGGCGATCAGCACCTGCTTTAAAGTTTCGATAGAAGAATCACGATAGCTCGGTTTTGTCCCCGGCGTGACTAAAAAAGCGGCAGTTTCGCGATCGCGTTCCAGCGATCCAGGAAACTCTCTCTGCCTATGCAGAGCATCCTTGGCTGATATATCAGGATAAATCGCTTCCATATCAATGGCGGTACCCTTGTTGTTTTTCAGCCGGTGCCCCTGCCAATGATCTTGAAAAACAGCAGACAGAACCGAGACGATATCGCCTTGGATCGCGGCTTCGATATCGAGCCAGGGCTGAGTGTCGTCTGCTTTTTCGGTGCCATCCCACAGCCCGGAGATACCCGCACCGCCCACTAAAGCGCGATCGCCATCAATAATTAACAGTTTCCGGTGCGTCCGGCCTGCGTAGTTTGCCGGTGCGCGCCAGTCAAACGGATTAAAGAAAACAACTTGCACGCCGGCTGAGCGCAATCGCTGCCA
>JBAUIB010000441.1:0-8457 GCA_049680585.1 Phormidesmis sp. | reverse complement strand
TGAAAACTTTACACACGTTACCCAAAACATCAGCCAGTATGGAGGATGCTGCACTGGGTACAGTGGGTGTGATAAGGTCTGCATCATTGTTCCTCCGGCCTTACCGACCTGGCCTATCCTATAACCTGTAAGGTATGGTTCAGCTTAATACTGGATTTACGCTATTTCTCAGCTTGCTGGTAGAGGCAATTCCTTTCTTGCTCATCGGTGTGGCGTTCTCCAGCCTGCTCATGTTTTTTGTCGATGAGCGATCGCTCATTGGGGCACTGCCGAAAAATGCCTTTTTAGGGGCGTTGTCTGGTAGCCTCATCGGCCTCATGTTTCCGGTCTGTGAATGCGGCAATGTACCCGTCGCCCGGCGCTTGCTCATTCAAGGTGCACCCACGGCTGTATCGGTAGGCTTTTTGCTGGCAGCGCCCACGATTAACCCAGTGGTATTTTGGGCGACGTGGGTCGCGTTTCGAGGCCAGCCAGAAATTGTGTTTTTGCGAGTTGGCTTTACCCTACTCATTGCGACTTCGGTCGGCTGGGTATTTAGCCGTCAAAACGATATGGGCCCCTTTTTGCAGCCGTCGGTGGCGCGTAGCCGGTTTCGCGATCAGCCCGCTGAGACTTGTCAGCCAGATTTGCTCCGAGGCGGTACTTTTTTGCAAGGAGCGGCAGGAAGTAATGCTCTGCGGCTTGATACGCCCGCTGCTCAACGCTTAGTCGCAAATCCAGCCATCGAACAGCCCGTTGCGAGTAAGCTCTCGCTGGCGGTAGAGAACATGGTGCGTGAGCTGCGTGAACTCGGCGCGGTACTGGTACTAGGCAGTGCGATCGCGGCAACCGTCCAGGTCGCCATTCCCAGAGAGCTGATCTTGGGACTGGGTCAGGGGATGGTGTCGTCGATTTTAGCCATGATGATCCTCGCAGCGGTGGTGTCGATCTGCTCGACGGTCGATTCTTTCTTTGCGCTGTCATTTGCCGCTACTTTTACGAGCGGCTCGCTGCTGGCGTTTCTAGTTTTTGGGCCGATGATCGACCTGAAAAATATTGGCCTGTTGCTGACAGTCTTTAAAGGGCGGGCGGTATTTTATCTATTCGCGCTGGCGTCGCTGACGAGCTTTGCGCTGGCGCTCGCTGTTAACTTGTACATTGGTTAGCTTTCTCTGAATTCTTTTTTGAGTCATTGACTATGCGATCGCCTCGTCCTACCTCCCGCTCTGCCCACCGTGCTACCAAGCCTCCCTTTCGCCTCCCCTGGCGAGATATTTTGGATGCGCTGGCACTCGGGATGTGGAGTGCTATGCTGTTTCGCTACTGGATAGGCGGAAAGCTGACGCTGCTGCTACACCCTGACTACGCCTGGCTCTCGAACACGGCCGCAATTGTGCTATCGCTGTTGGCGATGTTTACCTTTTTCAAAGCCCTATCGCGAGTTTTCGGCCGTCGATCTAGCGCAGATAAATCCACAGCAGACGGTAGCCACGTCACCTTGCTACCGCCCAGCATCAGCAGCGCATTGCTGCTAGGCATTGCTGTATTTGGCCTGATTTATACCCCTCGGGCATTTGCCAGCCAGACCGCCACGCAGCGGGGAATCTCAGATACGCTTACCCTTACCCGCGCTCAGCCGCAGCGATTCGCCCGAGCTACCGCCTCAGAAGATCGCAGCATTATCGATTGGATTCGGCTGGTCAATGTATATCCAGAGCCCGATGAATACGAAGGTGAAGCGGTGAATGTCAAGGGCTTCGTGCTCTATCCACCAGAATGGCCAGAAGGGTATTTGATGGTGTCGCGATTTGTGCTGACTTGCTGTGCGGCAGATGCCTACCCGGTCGGACTGCCGGTCAAGCTTACTGATAGCCAGGAGCGCTATCCTACCGATAGCTGGCTGGAAGTCAGCGGACAAATCGTGACAGAGACACTGAATGAGCGGCGTCAATTAGCGATCGCACCTACCAATATCACAGCTATAGAAGAACCGAAAAATCCTTATGAGTACCAGTAGAGCTGGCCGTCAGCGCAGGTTTTCCAAGCAGCCACTTGATCGGGTCGCGCCAGCGGCAATGCTGTTGCTGGCGGTTGTGATCGCGGCCATGTTGCTCCTAGGCACGAGGGCACTGCCTAGCGTAAGGACATTTTCTTGGGAAGGTAAGCAGATCGCCGCAGATGATGTGGCCTTTATGATGACCTTCACTCAGCCTCTCGATCCGCAGAGCGTGGAGCAAAATCTGCGCATTACGCCTAGTCTTGCCGGTAAGTTTAGCTGGGCAGGACGGCGAATGGCCTATACCTTAGAAGCGCCCGCCCCTTATGGTCAATCGTATGAAGTCTCTTTGCCAGCTGCCAGATTGCTCAACGGACAGGCTGGCTTTGATCCGTTTGACAGTGAGTTTCATACGCGCGATCGCGTCTTTGCCTATATTGGCGCGGAGGGAAAAGAAAAGGGGCGATTGATTTTATTTAACCTGACGCGCAAAGAGAAGACGCTGCTGACGCCTGAGGACCAAGCGGTGCTGGATTTTCGGCCTTATCCTGAGCGCGATCGCATTGCCTACTTATCGGCTTCCAACCAAGCCGATGAGCAAAATCTTTTACTACCCGAGCTTTATACGGTTTCTACTGGCTTAGAAGAAACCAACGCAGAAAAATCTAGCCCCGCGATGAACGCTCCGACGCCTCGCTGGCAGTTTTGGCGGCAGGCATCCCCTGTAGCCGCCGGTACAATTCAGCAGATACTGGATAATAAAGCCTACCAAAACCTTAAATTTGATCTCTCGCCTGATGGCAATGTCATCGTGATTCAGCGAGTGAATCGCGACAACCCGGCTGACTTCGGCCCTTGGGTGCTGATGAACAATCAGCCTGCCTACAAGCTTAAAACTGAGCCGGGCGGCGATTTTAAAATTGCGCCCGATAGTCTTTCGCTGCTGTTGCAGCAGGGCGAAGGCACCGCCGTGATTGCCCTAGATCCGGAGCTAAGTGAAGTAGAAACAGAGACGCTGGTAGATTTTCTGCCTGATTATGGCCTGACCTTAGATATTGCCAACGATGGTAGTGCAGCGGCTTTGGTCAACTTCAACCAAGACGATCCGGATAAGCAGTTTACTCAATCGCTGTTTTGGGTTTCCAACCGGGGGGATGAAAAGCCTCTGCTGAATACAGATGGAGAGATTCTCAGCGCTCGGTTTAATGAAGACAATGAGATTCTCTACGTCCTGATCAACCAGCGGCTGCCGGGTGAGACCTATCAGGTTGCGCCTTATCTGACCGCGATTAATGTCACGACAGGAAAGGAACAAAGATTACTAGAAATGCCGCCGCAGCCTGACATTAGAATTAGTTTGTCACCCGATGATTTGGCAATTTTGTTCGATGAGGCATTAGTGAGCAATTCAGGCGCGTTGGAGAAAGATGACGATACAGATGAAGCGTCAGCGGGTGCGACCCATCGTCTTTGGTTGTTACCACTGTTTAGTACATTGGATGAACGGCTGAACGGTGAACCTGTTGCTTTGCCGCCGACAGAACTAGAGATCTCAGGTCGCTATCCGGTATGGCTACCCTAGCGACGACTGCCATTTCGTTGAATGTACAGCTGTAGAAAGATCTGTGATGCGGTGGGCTCTAGTTCATCTAGGGCGTTGATAATTTCTGGAATAGAGTCCGCGAGTGGATCACTCACTTCGTTAACCCACTGATTGACGGTAGAGCGAGCGACACCCATCGTCACTGCCAGCCGATTTTGGCTAATGCCATACTGCTGAAGAACACTCTTTAATGCCTTACCTGCCCTTCCCATTTTTTTCATATCTCAATGAATAACGATGCAGGAGAGTTTGGACTGTCGCTTAAGGCTGCAGTTTTACTTCACCTGACTGTTCATAACTACTAACTCCAACCCCTGCAATCCTGAAGAATTTATACTGAAGTTTGAACTTTATAATCAGAGATGCTACTGAAATAAAGCAATCACCGTTGGACAGCAGTGGGATTGACACTGCCAGCATCTAGATCCGATTCACATGTGCTTTATGTTGCTTGCATCAGTAATTTGTCCGGGTATTTTGCTTTGGCTAATTTCCCTTGGAGGTCTTGCTGGGAATGAGGAAATGCTGAAGATATGAGCGATCGCAACATCGGTCGTATCTAGCAAATGCCCACGTAAAGTACAGTATGACGACATTGCTGCCATACAGTCGCTGTAGTGTGGCAGTTGTGATGGGTGACACCCCCACACGGAGAGCATGCCGTATTATTCTTGCGTGAATCTACGTAGGTTTACGGAGGCAAAATGCTCAGACAGCTCAGCCTACCGGTTCGAAATCTGAGCGGTAAATGTGACCGTTAACGTCTGACTTTCGCCTGGTGCGAGGTTCAGCAAATCTACACTTGTGTTTAGGGCATTGCGAGGGGCGCTCCACGGCTCTAGGCAGTAGTAGTCTTTTCCTTCTACGGTCCAAAAGACTAGTGTGGTATAGGCGCTGTCGTACTCAAGCGAAAGCTGGACCTGCCGTTTGGGGGCGCGGATGCTGGCCTGCTGGGCGCTAATCGGACGAAAGGCGATGTCGATTTCGGGCACTGACCAGTCAAGCGAACCGCGGTAGGGTTGCTCGGTATGGGTAAGGTGATCGGTATATTGCGTTGCTGGGATCTCTAGCTGGAGCTGAGACTTAGCTGCGGGGGTGCCCTCTACCTGGAAGTAAGGATGTAAGCCCGTAGAAAAGGGCATGGGGCGATCGCCCGTATTGCTGTACTGCTGCTCGAGGATGAGGCGATCGCCCTGCAAGCGGTAAGTATAGGTGAGTAAAAAATCGAAGGGATAGACGCGGCGGGTGGTTTCGCTGCTCTCAAGGGTTAGCTGTAGCCTGGCCTCATCGGCGTTGGCTGAGCGATCGCTCACGCTCCACGGCAAATCGCGGGCAAAGCCATGCTGCTTGAGCGTGAAGGTTTGGTCTGAGTCTTTGAGGCTGTACGTGTTGTCCGGTAAATTGCCACAGATAGGAAAAAGGATTGGAATACCCCCGCGTACAGACTGACTGGGGTCACTGAATCGCTCAGCATCGAAATAGAGGATTTGAGTATCGTGGATATGCCACTGGGTAATAATGCCACCGCGTTCAGGCACAACTTCTATCCGAGCGCCTGAGGTCTGATCGCTGAGGATGTAGGTAGGATATTGATTTTGCTTGAGGGCGATGGAATACACAAATGCTGTCCTAATAAATGAGTGGGCGGGTTGGGAGCACTGAGCGGGTGTAGGAAATGTAGGCTTTACTCTACCAAGGCTGGTTCGGCAGATGACGGTTCTGCAGAGGTTGATTCTGTGGGTGTTGGTTCTACAGATGCTGGTTCTATAAAGGCTGGTTTTATAGGGGCTGATTCGGCAGATGCGGCCTCATCTTGGTGTTGACGCTGAGCAGCGCGTTCTGGGATAGGCACAAACTCACGTTTTGAATCGGTCTTTTTGCCCCATTTCTCTAGCAATGCCTCGTCTTGCAGGCTATCTTGCCAATTTGTTTGGGTGCCGTCTGAAGGTGCTTCTCCTGCAGACACGTCGTTTTGAGGTACAACATCCTCTGCGGGCATTTCATCTGTGAACGTTTCTTCTGTAGGTATAAAGAGCGCTTCTGACTCCTGCATGACAGGATTAGGAGCAGGCGGCGCGTCAGTTGTTTCAGCGGCTGTGTTCTCTGTTGAATCTGATGGTGAGTCTACGGTTGAATCTAATGTTGGCCAGTCTACGGTTGAATTGTCTGCTTCTGCCGCGTTTTCTGCCCAGTTATCTAGTTCCTCTGAGTTTGACGGCTGGTCAGAGACAGGGGCTGGTGCGGCGAGCGGTGGCTCGGGCGCTAGCAGGTTTGGGGTGCGTGTATCCAACACCTTGGGAAAGCGCATGGGCTGATCGAAAGGTCGGGAGGCGTCGCGGATAGATTGAAGAATGGCTGCACCTTTTTCGCCAGTAGCCATCTCAATTTTGGAGTCTCGGATGGTGATAGGTAAAAACTCGACTTTCATCTGCTGGTTGCGCAGTGAAACTCTCAGCGCAGCGGTGTCATGATCGGCTAAGGGCGCGTTGTTAAAAACGAAGTCACCCAGGGAATAGGCGATCGCCCGATCATGATAAATTTCAGCGCCTTGCACCTGGCTCGGATGATAGCCCACGACTAGATCTGCGCCAGCATCTACGGCTTCACGGGCCAAGGTTTTTTGCCAGTCGGCTGGAGTGCCGGTCGAGATCGGTTCGTCTGAGGTCTGGGAGATAGCGGCTGACGCGGCTGTCTCCGATGAAGTCGGCTCTGATGAGGTATCCCCTAGCGTATTGAGTGGATCGCCCCATCGATAGTTCACTACAATCCAATCGACCTGTGAACGAATGGCTTTAATATCTTCGATAATGTGCTGCCGGTTTTCGCTATTGGCAAGCGCAACCCCTGCTTTCTCAGACTTTGCGCCTTCGAGCGCATCAGGATTGTAGCCCAGGTAGGCAATCCGCTGACCTTTGACTTCTAAAATCTCAGGGCGGTGGGCCTCTTGTTCGTTGCGCCCAGCGCCGATTCTGTAAATGCCCTGACGATCCAGATTGTCGAGGGTTTCGCCCAGTCCGCTTGTGCCATAGGTCATGGTGCCTTCACTTGCTAGGCCGACAATATCGATGCCCCCGGCTTTAAGAGCTTGCACAGCTTGAGGACGGGTGCGGTTGTAAAAGTCTTCTTGCAGCGATGTGCTGGCATAGGCAAGGGGCTCAGCTAAGCCCACCATAGAGACATCTGCCTGCTCGTAAATAGTAATATCTGCAAAGAGCTGATCGAGATCGCTGGCTGCTTCAAAGGTGAAATCATTGAGGCTCAGCTCGCCACCAAATAGCAGGGTGACGGTCGGATCGTCGGGATGGGCAACCGCGTCGTGAGAGATAACGGCAACGGTTTCTAAGGCGGCTTCTACTGTACTGCCTTGAAATCGGCTGGCCTGGCGAAAGGACACTTCTGTGGCGTTCTGAGAAAGCTCCGCTTCAGCTGTATCTGTCTGGTACCAAGGGATAACGGCTTCATCTGACGGGCTATCAACTGCTATAACCGAGAGTCGATCAGAGAGTACAAGCTCTGTTAAGCCACCGAATAAAAAGGCGGCAGCGGTCACGCCAGAAATTAAGGCGGCTCTGAAAAATTTGAACTGGCTGCGTACAGCCTGACGGGCAACTTTAGCGGGTAAGGACTCGTGGAGGAGTTGGGGCGTACTTTGGACGGTTTCTAGCTGAGACGTTTGAGCGTGATTCGGCGGCTGTTTTTGTCGCTGCTGCTGTCGCTGCTGAGCGGGCTGGCGCTGGCTGGCTGGCGGAATTCGAATACGCTTTTCCCAGTCAGTCTTGGCAGTGCCTAGGGGCCGAACAATCAGATGAATGCCTTCGATAATGTCGGAGTTGAGCCTGTAGAGGCGATCGCACACGAAGCGAATCAGTCGCTGGGGGTGGGGAGCGCGCTCAAACTCTATTAAAATTTTTAGTCGGCCGGGCCGCTCGTCGGCTAAGACCTGCGCATAGACATTGTGCGGGACTAAGCGCTCGTTAAGCCAATAGGCGATCGCCTGAAAATAGCCTTCCGCCGCCATCTGCTGAATATCTAAGCCACTCAGACTCCAATGACTAATGTTTAACTGGGTGTCTAACTGAGCCGGATTTGAGGTCGTTGGTGAAGTCGCAGGATTTGAAGTGACCTCTAAAGTTTGGGTTGCACTCGCCATTGATGGGCCTTGCCAAAGTCGTTTTGTAATGTGTCTAGTGAACGATAAAGATTGTCGGGGTGATGTCGTAGAAGCTTACCCATTTTCTTTGATAGATTGCGATTGCTAACTTCTGCTAACCGCTGCCAATCCTAGATCGATGACTTCACAGCGGCTCAGCAGGTGCAGCGAGATCACCCTCTAGGTCACTCTCTAGGTTACTGTCAGGGACGTCAGGAGAGATGCTTTCAGAGCCGTCGTTGCTGCTAGATGCCTCGCCAGGTGAGAGACTATCCTCAGCCGCCGCGCCTGCAGAATCGCTCGCAGGCGCGGCGGCTGGCTTAATCGCTTTTTCGTTTTCCTGATAGAGACGCCCTGAAATCCAGCGAATGAGCTCGGCGGCTCGGCCATCGTTCGTTGGCCTTTCGACCAGGACTGCGACCGCATAGCGTTTGCCGTTGGCCAGATCGACGAGTGCGGTATCTCCTAGTACCGAAGCGATATCGCCAGTTTTATTGTAGGTAAGCGCTTCTTTCTCTTCAAGTCCGTCAGCAAGCAGGCTTTTGTTATATGTGCGATTGAGAATGTTAAGGATGCGATCACGCGATCGCAAGGTCAACGTGTCTCCTTGGCTAATTAATAGCAGCGTATGCACGAGATCTCGTGCGCTGATGGTATTGGTCCCGTCCAAATCCGGTAGCGGACTCACTAGCTGAGTTTTTCCTAGCCCGTACGCCTCAAACTGACTGT
>JBAUIB010000440.1:0-21300 GCA_049680585.1 Phormidesmis sp. | reverse complement strand
TACTCGCCGTTAGAAATAAGCTCCCTGAACCCTCTGAAGAATGGCCGGTTGCCGCTTAGAAGCAAAGGCAAAGTTCAACAGAAACTCCGCACTGCCCAGCTCATCAAACACAGAGAAAATAAACAGCGCCTCTCCCCGCATCGCAAAGCCCAGCTCAAAGTCGAGAATCTTGGCCACTCTGGCAAACTGAAAGCTGCCATAGGAAATGTTCTGACGAATATCTAAGCTACCAGCTTGTCGTAGTCGCGCTGTTATCGCCGTTAGGTAGGCATCTGCTGCATCTGAGGTTTTTCCGGCCTCAGCAGGCGACCCGACAATTTCCTCTAGGCGTCGAATCAACCTATCAACGTCATTGTCAAAATCTAGAGCCGGTCGTATCTGTGTGAAATTTCGATAAGCCAACGCTTTTAATTCATCGGGCAGTTCAGATTCTTTCGGCATTCCTGCGCCGCGAATCAGCACCGGAATAACTGGCATAGCTCGCTTTAGAGCCGCCTCAATTTCTATTCGCACCCAGTCAGGCTCACCTTGGGTAAATCGCTGATGAAGCGTTTCTAGCCAAGTATCGCCGATAATCGCAATCAGCACTTGGCAACCGCTCACAGCCTGGTTTAAATAATCGCGGTAATCAACGCCAGAGGGAATTGAGACGACATCTCTGAAAACACCTGACTGACCGAAGTGCGATCGCAGTCGCTCATAGATATGCCCCGTGACATAATCGCTATCACTGCGCCGATAGGAAATAAAAATCGAGTTTTCAGCAGGCATATTCAGCAGGCATACTACACGATCAGCGTCGTCAATTTAGACTGTAGCCTTGCGATCGCTGCCCAGACAACCCATTCTCTCGGATTTATCAACTCTTTTAGGTTTTATTCAGCCGTTTTACGAGGCACGCGCCATCAGGACTCAGCCAAATACGTGTAGCGATCCATCCCCGCTTTGTAATTAGCCATCAGCTTACGGGCCTCTTCAAGGCTAATTTGCCCCGCCTGCAGCGCCTGCTCGGAGCGACGACGAATCTGTTCAATCATCACCTCAGGATCGTACTGCACCTGCTCAAGCACTTCATCTGTTGTATTGCCGCGCACCACATGCTCAATGGTATAGCCCTGCTGAGACTGCGCCTTAGAAGCAAGATGAATATGAACCGTGTTGGTATTGCCAAAAAGATTGTGCAGATTGCCCAAAGTCTCTTGATACGCACCAACCAAAAACATGCCCAAATAGTAAGGTTCGCCTTTCTGTAAAGGATGCAGTTCGAGCACGTCTTTTTGCCCCTTCTGGCCGATGAAGCGAGCAATTTTGCCATCGCTATCGCAGGTAAGATCAGCCAAAGTTGCCCTGGCTGTCGGCTCCTCTTGCAGCCGGTGAATAGGCAAAATAGGAAAGAGTTGTTCAATCGCCCAGCTATCAAGCGCTGACTGAAACAAAGAGAGATTTATGTAGTAAATAGAAGCCATACTCTCTTCAAGGTGCGCTAGCTCTTCGGGCACATCACCCTGGTCGCGCAGCAGCAGAACAATCTTTTGGCAGCAGGCCCAGTACAGCCTCTCGACGCGAGCGCGTTCGACCAGGCGAAAATAACCTAGGCTAAAAAGACTAGCTGCTTCTTTTTTAAACTGCACCGCATCGTTAAACGCTTCCTGATAGTTTTCAGCGCTTAGCGAACTGTACACATCCCAGAGTTCGCGCACGAGATTGTGCTCGCCGTCTTGATAGGGCGCAGGAGCCGAGTAGCTAGCTTCGCTCGTGCCGAGCACATCGAAGATTAAGACAGATTGGTGAGAGGCGATCGCTCGCCCACTTTCACTCACCAGTGTCGGCATCGCCAGCTCTCCAGCCACGCAGGCATCTTTCACATGGGCAACCACGTCGTTCGCATAGTTTTGAATGCTGTAGTTCTTCGAGCCCTGAGAGCTGGTTTTAGAGCCGTCGTAATCTACCCCAAGGCCACCCCCCACGTCAAAATAACCCATCGGCGCACCGAGTTTGGCCAGCTCTACATAAATCTGACAGGCTTCGCGCAGCGCTTCTTTGATCACGCTAATGGCAGAGACCTGAGAGCCAATATGAAAGTGCAATAGCTGTAAACAACAGAGCATATCAGCGGCTTTTAGCTTCTCTACCACCGTGATGATTTCCGGAATACTCAGGCCAAATTTAGCGCGATCGCCCGCACTGTTCCCCCAGCGCCCCGAACCTTTAGCCGCCAGCTTTGCCCGCACACCGAGCATCGGCTGAATGCCCAGACGTTTGCTGGTCGCGATCGCCACGTCCACTTCTTCCACCTGCTCCAGCACAATAATGACTTTCTGCTCCTTTTGTCCTTTTTGCCCCAAGCGCTGACCCAGCATCGCCGTTTCAATATAGGACTCATCCTTATAGCCATTGCAGATAATCAGCGCCCCCGGCGTATTGAGATTAGCCAAAGCAATCATCAGCTCAGGCTTAGTGCCCGCCTCCAGGCCAAACTGATAGGGCGCGCCAAAGCGAACCAAATCTTCGACAATATGGCGCTGCTGGTTGCACTTAACCGGGAATACGCCCTGGTAAATACCTTCGTAGCTATAGCGAGCGATCGCCTTAGCAAAGCAGGCATTCAGACGCTCCAGACGATCTTCTAAAATTTCTGAAAAGCGGATCAGCAGCGGCAGCTGAAAGTCTCGTTGCTTTAGGCCCTCTACCAGCTTGAGCAAATCCAGTGAGCCACCGCGATCGCCCTGAGGCGAGACCATCACATTACCCGACGCATTAATCGAAAAATACGGCTCTCCCCATCCCTTAATGCGATAGAGTTCTTCACTCGCTTCAATACTCCAGCTTCGCATTTCAGGCGTTTGGCCAGCCGATTTGTTAGCCGTTTGACCAAGCGTTTGGCCAGCCGATTTGTCAGCGAATTTACTTAGGTTCTCACCCTGCGATTCAAGCGTGGCACTCTCAAGATTAACCGATGGGTTTTCAGGCGTATAGGTGGAGCTCACAGGCACTCTGCTCTTTAAAGTTGTCTTCTTCTATCATGTCACTGCGCTGTTGACTCTGCTAGCGCCAGAGAAGGTCAAATTGTCCGCTTTAGCACCGTGAAAATGCGGATAACAGCACCCCCTGAAAGATATTGAGAAAAGTTGGGAAATACTAGCAGCAGACAAAGATCACCGTATTTTGGACCAGAAACCGTATAGTCTTCGTAAACTTGCGGCCCTGTTCTAAATGAAAAGACCTAGAACTTGCTATCTGTAAATGTAACCACGAAACACAAATCGCAATGATTTTTGGTTTCAACGACGTCTCAAAGGTTAGCGATCGCTTATTTTGGCCATCGCGCAGTTGAATGTTGGTCGTTTTTTCCAGGGCTTGACCACTGTGAAATGGTTCGCATCTACTAGCTTCTGTAACGACATTTTCCCTCTCTAGGCCACGGCCAAAGCGAGGGTCAACTCACTGCAATCAAGTAATTTTAGATATGCGGCATTCATCCTCTCAAACCGTTAACGTATCAGCTGAACCAGCCTCACCATTTTCGTCAGTCGCCGAGTCTCCGGCCAAAAATCCAAGCACTGCGATCATGCAGTCTTTAGGCGTCGATGTTTTAATGATTTTCGTCTCGTTGTTGATGGGCGTTCTCTTTAGCAGCGCTGTAGTGGCTGTTAATAATGCCAATGGCATCGGCGATATTGTCCTCAGCCCGCCTCAATGGCTCATTTTTCTGAGCTGCTTACTCCCTTCCTTAATCAGCCTATTTTTAGACACATTGAGCGCGCTGAGCAATCCCAGCTTGCTACCCTTCGCCCGCTCTCAAGCTTGGACAAAGGCGATCTATACCAAGCGTTTTCATCTGCTGCTGCTAGCGCTTTACTTTACGACAATTCTGGTCGCCCTTTGCTGGTCAGCGCCCTCTATGCCGCTGTTCTCCAAGATCTTCGTCTCGGCGGTCTTTGGCATCGCACTTTATGCCCTCGGTCAAAGCATTCCATCAAAACGCACCAGCTTTTTGGTCTCCGGTATTTTGTTTTTGGTCGTGCTGGTGGCAACTCAAGCTTTCATCGTGCTACAGATGAAGGCCGAGTCCGCCCGAGAAAAGCAAAAGGTTCTCGATGAGTTTGGCGCACCGGCAGAGAGAAGTACCCTAGACGATAACAGCGATGAGCGCGATGACAGCGGGTTCTCGTTTGAATAAAGTGATCGCTGAATCACGTTAGCTGAGCTGCACGACAACCTGATTGTTCATCAGCGTTTCTGTCGTGAGCAAATCTTCTACCGTCATCCGCAGGAAGCGCTCAGCGTCGATGCTGAAAAGGACTCGAATGCGATCGCTGCCCGGAAAGCCCAGCGGTGTAAGCTCAGCAATGGTTCGCGCGCCCTCGCGGTCGTTGAGCGCTTGGACAGAAGGCTTGCCATCCCCACTACGAGTCGAGCGGGTCACCAGCTGATTGCCTTCAAAGTACACCTCTGTATGGGCCATTGCTTCGCCCAGCTCACCCAAGATCAGCTCAATACTAGGCTGCTTTTCGATAGAAGCCCCGAGCAGCAGCTCAATGGGCGTCGCCATCGGGTAGGGTTGCCCTTGCTGAATAATCGGATGCCAGCCGTGCGCCTGATTACGACGGTCCCAGTAGCGAATGCCGTAGCTGTGATAAAGAAAGTCTTGTAGCTGCGTAGATTGCAGACTCAAGGCTCCTTGTGCAACCGCTTCAAAGGGGCGATCGCCTTTAATCTTACTCGTTTCAAAATGACGCGCCACCCAAGCTTGCACGGCTGGAATCTGGGCACTGCCCCCAACTAGCAGCACCGCATCGATGTTTTGAGCCCTGATATTCTGCCTTTGAGCCTGCTGCATCACCTGATCGAGGCGATCGTCCAAGCGCTCAAAAAATCCCTGCCCTGTCAGGATCGCTTCAAACTGCTCGCGGTCCAGCGAAAGCTCATAGCTGTCGAGCGTCTCTTCATCAAAATAGGCTTCTGTCGCTGAAGACGCACTAGAGAGCGCAATTTTCAGCTTTTCAGCCAACCGCAGCGTGAGTGCAGTAATCGGGAGCTGCTGAGTTTGCGCAAAATGCTCTGCCAACCACCGATCAATATCCGCTCCCCCTAAGTTTTCACCCGCCTTCGCCAACACTCTGACGGTCTTCGCCGTCTGGCCACCGCTCCGACGGTTCACACCCGCAGCCGCTGTAGGCGACGCCGAAAATGATTTTTGGCCCCACTTCAGCAAAAAGCCCAGCGGCTTATCGACAGCAACGGTTGGCTGTACGAGCGAAAAGTCAAGCGTCCCCCCGCCAAAGTCTACGACGAGCAGGGTGCGCTGTTCTGGCGTGAGCTGATAGCCCAGAGCAGCGGCAGTGGGTTCATCAATCAGCCGCACCTGGTCAATGTCCAGCGACTGGCAAACGTTACTCAGCCACAGCCGATAGGCTTCAAAGCTATCGACCGGCACCGTAAAGACCAGTGAGTTCAGATCGCTATCTTGCGCTTTTAGCTGAGCGATCACCTGCTGTAAAAACCAGCTGCCGACCTGTTCAAAGGAAAGCGTTTGGTCATCTAACTCAGGCATAAAGCCCTGCAGTGGGGTACCGATACCGCGCTTGAAGTTGCGAAAAAAGCGCGGATCGGTGGCCAAATCTAGGCCGCGATCGCGTACAGACTGTCCAGCCATAGTTTTGCCCGCCGCATCCTCCACATAAAGCAAGCTTGGTATCAGCGGCGGATTGCCCTTCATCTGCGCTGATAGGGCTGGCAGTGATAGCGTCTCGGGCATCTGAGTGGCACCGTTCCAGCGGGTAACAACCGTATTGCTAGTGCCGAAATCAATCGCGTACATAAAGCTGAGGCAGGTAGGGAGCTGGGCGTATGAAGGGAGGACGAGAAAGCTCGCTAGCTGACTGGCGAGGCGCTAACGAGCCGAGAGCAAAACACTCAGGCCAAACAGTGCGCCTAGACCGCCGCCCGCCAGGCAAGTACCGAAGATGGTGATAATGCTGCGCCTAGGGGCCATCAGAGTTCTTAGCTTCACCCCGCTGCGATCGCCGAGCAGGGCAGCCGCAGCAGTGAGAGCAATTGCCAGCAGGCTCAGCACCATTAGGCCAATAAACGAGGGCAGAGCGCCGAAATCTTGCTCATGACTGCCGATGTGGTTAGCAGCGATCGCCAAAGCAACCACCAGCATCAATCCGCCAACGTAGGCCAGCAGCCCAGTTTTCAAATCCCTCATCAGACCGCTCAGCGAGCCCATCAAGCCCCGCCGTTTTCTCCCTACGGTCTCTAGCGCGATGGGCTGATTCAGGCCAATTACCAGTAGCAATGTGCCGAGTATGGCCAGTCCGGCGATTGCGATAGGGGGGGCAGGCGCAGAGAGCAATAGCCCGATCAAAACGTAAAGCCCGAAAAGCTGAGAAATGAGTGCCCAAGGCATTAAGGGCTGAGCCCGGCGACGGTTAATACTGGGACGAGGGCCGTTCTGGGGACTATTCCGGGGGCTATGCGGCGATGGCTTGGGGCCGAGTCCTGTCATGGCTGCAACCTGTCATTTTGAGGCGATTCGGCTAGGCCGAACTCGCGAACAGCGGGCATGAAGTTGTTGTTTTCATGGCTCGCTCGGCTGAGCTTCACGAGGGCAAAGCGCTGTAGTTCGCTGAGCGCGGCCCACTGCTGTAGCGATAGCGGTATGTGCTGCGAGCGAAATTTGGCGGCGACCTGCTCAGGGATGGTAGAACACCTCTGCCAGGGAGGCTCTGGCGGAATCTCTAAGGTTTTGGCGGGCGATCCGGTTTGTTGAACGATTAGAGACTGCAGCTGCTCTCGATAGACCGAGGCCGCTGTCGGGGTGTCACAAGGCCACTCTACCAAAGCCTGACGCTCGGCCTGAGAAAAGCGGTTCCAATGCTCAAGCTTGAGCTTAACGCCGCAGGTATCGAGGCT
The DNA here is from genome assembly GCA_049680585.1 of Phormidesmis sp. Lineage (GTDB taxonomy): Bacteria > Cyanobacteriota > Cyanobacteriia > Phormidesmidales > Phormidesmidaceae > Phormidesmis. Next base: position 14,382 of record JBAUIB010000440.1, on the reverse strand, counting down.
ATGACGGACGCTCATGGGAATGCAGCGCAGAGAACCCACAAAATCTTGCTCAAACTCAAAAAATGATGACGCCATCTTAAGCGGTGACTGCCGTCTGTAGTGACGGGGTAATGACTTGCGATCGCAGCATACCTCGTTTTTCTTGACTCACTCGACAAAATTAAGGGACACTTAAACCGTAATAAGGAGTGAACACTCTCGCAGATTGCTAACGATTACTAACAAGTATTAAGTTTTCCTGCGATATCACTAGTTTATTCTTAGAACATTGTCTACGATTAGGGAAATTATTTTTCTCAAGTACGAATCGACACCCAGTATTGCTGCTGTAGGTGATCTCAATGTTCGTACCCGCTGAAATTAGCGCTGGTTAACGGTTGACTTATGGAAACGCTCGAGTTTGTGATTTATCCCGATGGCCGAGTTAAAGAGATGGTCACAGGTATCGTCGGCATGTCCTGCGCTGAAGTGACCGCTGCCATCGAAGCTCAGTTGGGTGAGGTGATGGCTCAGGAAAAAACTTCTGAGTACCATGCTCAGCCCGTTGTGGTGTCGAGTCAGGTTTCTAGCGTCGCGCGATCGCACGTTTGCGAAAGCCGCTGGTAACGCGCCTTCTCGTTACCCCTCTTTAAATTTTATTTCGTGCTCATCTAGCCTGGTTTAAAACATGTCCCACTTCAGCCAAATCAAGACTAAGCTCCGCAATCTTTCCTCTCTACAGCTGGCCTTAAATGACGCAGGCGTTCGCTGGGAAAGCGGCCCAAAGACCGTCCGGGGCTATCAGGGTAAGACTGAAACTGCCGAGGTCGTGATTGAGCAGAACAACGGCTACGATCTAGGCTTTAAGCGCAGCAACGAAACAGGCGACTATGAGCTGGTTGCTGACTTGCAATACTGGCAGCAGCCTTTGTCAGTGGATGGCTTTTTGAATAAGGTCTCTCAGCGCTACGCGTACCACACCGTCTTAAACGAATCTGGCAACCAAGGCTTTCAGGTCTCTGAGCAGGTTGACAATGAAGATGGCTCTATTCGATTAGTCCTTCAGCGCTGGGGCTCATAGCCACGGTTGGTCTGATGCTTTGATTCATAGCCTCGGCTCACTTGCAGTCGAGGCTTTTTGTTTTTGTTAGGGGATAGCGATGGCTGGTGAGAAAGACTCTATTGCGTTCAATCAAACTGCATTCAATCAAGCTGGTCTCGATCAAGAAGCTGTAGATCAGAAGTCTGTAGATCAAGAGGCTGTAGGTTCTGTAGATCAAGAGGCTGTAGATAAAGAGACGTCCGCTCGCTCAGGGCGAGAGCCAGAACTCGGTGGCCATTTGCGAGCAGCTCAGTCGCGCACGGGCTTAGAGCCGGAGCTAGGCGGTCGCTTTCGGCAGAACGGCGTCTATGTCGATGAGCTCACCTGTATTGGCTGCACCCACTGTGCGCATGTCGCTCGCAATACGTTTTACATTGAGCCTGACTATGGCAGGGCGCGGGTCATTCGCCAGGACGGTGATTCAGAGGCGCTGATTCAAGAGGCGATTGATACCTGTCCAGTCGATTGCATTCATCGAGTGGACTATACCGAACTCCGTCAGTTGGAGTATGAGCGCCAGTATCAGGTGATTCCCGTTGTCGGCTTTCCGGCTGATAAGGCGATCGCCGTGGTCCGACAGCGCCGACGCGCCCGGAAAGCCTCTTCTCATCAATGAGGCGGTGTAGTACTCTCGATAAAGAATCGCTCAAGGCTAAAGTTTAGAGATTTGCACCTTGCCATCAGCAGTCAGCGTGAGACGTAGAGTTAGTCGCGTCGTCGTCGCGTCGGCTGAGGTTTCAGTAGGTGTGTCTAATAGTGGCGCGTCTGATCGGTTACCAGAAAAGCTCAGCTCGCTCTCAGGTGGAAGGAGGCGATCGCGGTAAGCTTGGGCAGCGTCATTGAGGGCAACAAAGCTCACGACGTTCCCCGTCTCAGATAGCTGTATCTGATAGAGCAGGGGGGTTGGCTGAAGTGGACTGTCTGGCTGCCACCGCGATTGAAAGTAGTCGCGAACTTGGCGAATAGTGGCATCAGTAGCGTTCTCATTGCTAGCAGCCTCCGGCATCGCGTTTGCCACTTCAGGGCTTTCAGCTTCTGCAGCCGTGCGGGCAGCATCAGGCGATGGCTGAGTTGGCGGCACAGATCTAGATCGGATCGATTGGTTAGCTGGCAGGGTGTCTGCCGCAGATGACGATAAACCTGTGTCTGGCACCGCTTCTGGGTTGGGTTCCAAAGGGTTGGCTTCCGAAGGAGGAGCGGATGCCGCTAGGGGTGGGGTGACTGGCTGAGGGGCATCAGAAGCCGCTCGATCAGCGGTATCTGAGCGTTGACGGGGTGAAGGCGCAGCCACAGAAGGGACAGCAGCGGAGTCATTGCTCGAATTTTGAGTAGGTGCCTGTGCCACGGATTGGCGAGGATTCAACGGAGAAGGCTCCGGTAGCTGTGCAGATGGCGGCAGCGCAAGGGGCTCTGATTGAGTCGGGCTGATTTCTGAGCTGACGCGCTGCTGCTGGGGTCGCTGCTGAGACCACAAAGTGGTTGTCAGCCCAATCGCGAATATCGCTGCTGCGGCTGAGCTAGCCCATAGTCTAGGCCGACGACGAACGGCTGAGAAGGGAATCAGATTGTTTGCAGCGAATGAGTTAGGGGCCAAGCCATGAGATGTCAGCGTTTCACCTAATGTCTCATCTGGCGAAACTGGCAGCGTTTGAACGGCTTGCTCGTACTGGGTGAGTACGGTGGTCAGATCGCAGAGCTGTAGATAGCTGAGATCTTTTTCTATCAGGCAGTCGGGGGGAAGTTTGGCGGAAGAGGAGGGTAGTCGGCTGCGAGTATTTAAGCTAGCAATTGTGAGGGTCGCGCGGGTTTGCTGAGCGATATGGTGCGTGATCGCCTGAAGGATTTTGCGATCGCCTTCAGCAACTAAGACAGGAGCTGACTCGGTCTGAGGCGACTCTTCAAGCCACTCTTCAAGCCATAGCTGAAAGGTTAGCTGCTCACAGACAGGACGCGGATGCCACTGCGACAGCGCCGATAGCTGGTAGGTAACGTCTAAAACACAGCCGCCAGCGGTATAGCGTTTTTGAAGTGAGTCAGCAGACGTTGCCATGTTGCCGTTTTGCTCGCCATTGATTGTCGTCTTAGAACCGGTCTCGATTTCGTCGTTTTAGATTGTCGTCTTGCGCCAGTTAAATCATAGCGATGAGCCAACCGGAAGGCACATCAGTTACCAATACAGCAACGCCCACTACGACAGTTAGGCCCTAGCCAGAAGCTAGTCTCTATACTCCTCTCGCTCATCCTCTAACGGTTCATCTAACGGCTTAGAAGGCGGCTCAATCACCCGGTAGTCTGCCTCGTAAACGCCATCTGGCCCAATCTCGCCCACTTGTCCTGTTTCATAAACGAGTTCATCTGGATAAGGCCCTTCGTCGTCGTAGCCATACAGACTCTCTCCGTATGTTCGTCTTTCGCCTGCTCGGTCAGTCGGTGGCGCCCCCTCGCGATCAAAGTCCTCCCATCCTTGGTCAAGCTCATCGTAGCGATCGCTGCTACGGTCATAGCCATCGTCATAGCCACTAGCATAGTCAGCACGAGCCGCCGAGGTAGATGCGTTTTCCTCCCATCCAGCGGCAATATCATCGGCTAAGCGATCAGCGCTGTGGCGAGGGGGCTTAGCCGGGAGGATAAAGTCGAAAAGGCCGCGCTTTTGACTGGGATCATTGCGATCACGCGGGTCACTTCCAGCGTCTTCGTCCCAGCTATTGAGGTGCTCAGTCGTTCGCAGATCGCCCCAGTCATCGCCTACTTTGCGATCGCCTAGCGGTTCAGATCGTCGATTGCCTTGGCGCTCACCCTTTTTTTTTTAGGGGCTTCGTCTATCGTCGATTGAGGCTGAGGGAAAGGCCCACTGGCTGATTGGGGAGGCGGACTGCTCGGCGAAGCGCTGCTAAAGGTATCTCTGGGAGAATCGTCGGGGCGGCGTTGAGGTGAGGGAGGATCGCTGACAAAAGCAGACGAACCGCTGCTAGTCGTCGGCCCAACCGGACTGTAAGTTGAGCTTGAGCCGCTTGCTGGCCCAGAGGCCGGTAGAGTTGTGCTGCCGGAACTGTCAGGATAGGGCATCGGCCTACCAATGGGCCGATACTTACTTTCAGGCGATCGCCGCAAACTCATCAGCCCATAAATCAGTAGCGTAATTAGCGCCCCCAAACACACCGCTCCCACCAGCAGTAGCCCAAAGGAGAGCTCAGCCGTTTGACCACTCAAAATAACAAGTGCGATAGAGGTAGATAGGTTTTGCACAGCTAAAATGACTAGCGCAGCCAAAACCACTAGCAGAACAATTAGGCGAACCATAGAGACCTCTTATTTTTACTTGCCTTCCCATCGGCGTAATGGTACACAGTCTATCGCAAGCTGATCCAAGGCTCTGGCAACCACAAAATCAACCAGATCGTCAATCGACTGCGGACGGTGATACCAGGCTGGCACCGCCGGCACAATGCGAGCGCCCGCTTCAGCCAGTGTCGTCAAGTTGCGCAGGTGAATCAGGCTCAGCGGCGTTTCACGCGGAACTACAACCAGCGATCGCCCCTCTTTGATCTGAACATCGGCGGCGCGCTCTAAAAGATCCGAGCTCAGACCCGCCGCGAGCTTGCCGACAGTACTCATACTGCACGGCATAATCAGCATCCCTAGCGTTTTAAACGAACCGCTGGCAATACTGGCCCCCACATTTCCGGCGGCATGGCAGCGCAGCTTACCGGCAGAGGCCACGCCTGAGCGCTCTCGCCAAAACTCAGCTTGCTGATCGGGTTGGGTAGGCATCGTGATGCCGTCTTCTTTGAGCCAGACCTGATGCGATGCCCTTGAGGCCACTAGCTCTACGCTGTAGCCTGCGGTGAGTAGATGCTTGAGCGATCGCACGGCGTAAATCAACCCAGAGGCCCCGCTCACGCCTAGGATAAGCGGCGTTACCATTGATTCCTCTGCTGGTTATTCTTCTGCTGGTTATTCTTCTTCTGGGCCAAAGTCCTCACCATCACTCCCCTCATCGTCATCCTCACCCGCTTCGCTGCCGCCACCGACGGCGACTAGATCAATCTGCTGACGGTAGTAGTCAACGCTTTTTACCTGCACTTCGACCTGATCACCCAGGCGATACTGCTGACGGTTTTTGCGGCCTACGAGCTTTTGCTGTCTGGAGCGATACTCATACCAATCATCTTTTAGCGAACTCACATGCACCAGCCCTTCGACTAGCAGCTCTTCAAGCTCTACGAAAAAGCCATAGGATTGCACGCCCGTGATCAGCCCCTGAAACACTTCGCCCGTGTGAGCCTGCATAAAGGCCGCTTTCTTGAGCCCTTCCAAATCTGACTCAGCATCTTGAGCAACGCGCTCTTGCTCAGTCAGCTTGATCGGCGCCCGCGCGAGCTGTTCTTCCAAATCTTGCTGAACCGAGGGGGGCAGCACACTCCAGTTGATCTGGCCGTGGCAGGAGCTGTGACGCAGGTTGACGCGATCTTTAGAGCGGGTAGAGCGGCGATCGCGCCCGTGATCAAACACCGCATGCAGCAGTCTGTGCACAAGCAAGTCAGGGTAGCGCCGCACCGGAGAGGCAAAGTGAGTATAGGCATCCTCAATCGCTAGGCCAAAGTGAGGTCCGCTCTGAGCACTATACACAGCCGGCCTGAGCGTTGCTAACAGCAAATAGGTGAGCACTTTCTCTGACGCTGAAGCGGCGAACTGCTCAGTAAAGTTGCGGTAGTCACGGGGATGAACCGCCTCCTCATCTTCTAGTGCAAGGTTAAGATCCATATTGTTGGCAAGTTTGATCAGCTCCTGCACATCGTTGAGATCAGGGGTACGGTGAATGCGATACAGCCCTGGAATATCCAGCGCCTTGATATGCTTGGCCACCAGATGATTTGCCAGCAGCATGCATTCAGTGACAACAATGCGGGCAGGCAGCTTAGCCGAAACCACCATCGCCCCTAATGAGCCCTCATCATCGTACTGAAACTTAGGGGAGAGATATTCAGCGAGCTCTTCGGCTTCGGGCGGAAAGACGTGTTCAGGCAAGTTAAGCTCAAAAGATCCGCGCTCGTGCCGCCGCGCTTTGACTTCTTGAGAAAGCTGAAATAAGCCGTCCAGCATATCAAAAACAGACTCAAACTCTTCCAAAGAATCGGGATCGATGCCGAGTTTGTCGAGGGCCTCGTCATCATCTCGCACCAGAATGCCTTGGGCCTGTTCATAATTGAGCTGATGCTCGACTTGAATCACACTCGGCTGAATTTCGTATTCGAGTACCTGAGCGTCATCATCTAGCGTGATGATGACTGAAATCGCTAGTCGATCTTTACCGGGCAGCAAAGCGCACAAAGCGTTCGGCAGCGGCGGGGGTAGCATCGGAACCACCTCATCACCCAAATAAGCAGCCGTGCCCCGCCGTCTGGCCTCACGGTCCATCGGTTGGTTGGGCTGCACATAGTAAGAGACATCGGCAATATGTACGCCCAATCGGCGATAGCCCTCGTCATTGATATCCAAACTCAGCGCATCGTCAATCACTTTTGAGTCGGGCCCGTCAATCGTCAGAGTATTTTGAGCGCGCAAGTCGAGGCGGCCTTTCATGTCCGCTTTGCGAACGCGGTTGGGCAGACCCCGCGCAGCGATGAACACCTCTTCTTGAAAGTTACGGGGCAGATCATGCTTGCAATAGACGATGTCGATATCGGCGGCATCTTCAGCGTCACTGCCTAAAACGCGCGCTACCTTGCCCTGAGGCGGATACTGGGCAATCGGATAGCGGGTGATTTCAACGTGGATCAGATGATCGATGCGATCTGATAAATCCTGCTCGCTTTCGGTAATATCTAGTTCAAATAGCAGCCGGTCATCTAAGGGAACGGCCTTGAACGCGTTCTCTTCTTCACCTGATTTTACTTTCGAGAGGACGGAAGCGTTAGCCCTTTCTAGGATGAGTTTGACTTCGCCTTCCGGGCTACGGCGGCGACTGCCGTCTTTGGTCACCTGCACAAGCACGCGATCGCCATTCCAAGCCGTATTCAGCTGGCTTTCGCGCACATAGATATCGTCGGCCCCTTCTTCATCTTGAATGGCAAAGCAAAAGCCCTTGCTAGAGCATCGCAGCTTACCTTCAATCACATCGTCTTCTTGAACTTTGCGATATTTGCCGCGAGACTTTTCTAATACGTGGGTACGCTCAAGTGCATCTAAGGCAATTTGTAAGTCTCGAGAGCAGTCTGCACTACTACAGTTCAGCTTTTTCTCTAAGGTTTTGAGCGTAACCAGTTTGTCATCTGAAAGATTAGCTAAAAGTGACGCGATCGAAAATTCCATGTAGCGATGAATCCTTGAATTGACTCTTTTAAGTTGTGAAGGGAAATGGACTTACCCGCCAAAATAAATAACTGTCCGAGGTGTCTGAAAGCCCACAAAGATCCACGTCGAGGATTTCGTTCAAACCGGAATGGGGGTGGCCTATACTGTTGGGAATAGCCACATCCGCTCAGCTATTTTATTCAACCGGAGATAGCTGGCGTTTGATAAACGCTGCCAAAAATGCATCGGATTCGATGTTTAGCTATCACTGTGGCCTATTGGCCGCTCTCTCATCTCACAGCCCTCTTATGTTTCCGCAATAGGTAGAGCGCTGTCAAATATTTTCTTTGAAGCACCCCTAAGAAAGCTGAATTTTGGCTGATTTTCGCCTCTTAAAAACGCTCCCCCGTCACGACAAAGGTGACTCGTTTGCCGACATTAGTGGCGTGGTCGGCAATACGTTCTAATGAGCGAATCACCAGCACCATCAGCACAATTGGCTCGACTGAGCCGGTGACACAGGGGGCCTTAACTAGCTGCTCATACAGCCGGGTATAGTCATCATCGACGACATCGTCTTTTTGCTTGATGCTGCGGCCTGCTTCTGGATCGAGCTCAGAGAGCGATCGCAAGCACAGCGCCACCATCGACCGACAGCGATCTAGCATCGTTTCAATATCGCCCATGCAGCTATGCACTGGATGAGGAAAGAGCTTAATGGCGATCGCGCCAATACTTTTTGCATAGTCGCCGATGCGCTCTAAGTCCCGCACTATTTGCATAAAGGCACTGACCAACCGCAGCTCTTGAGTAACGGGCGCTTCTAGGTTTAGAAGGTTGGTACAGTCAACTTCTATTTGCCGGTAGAGAGCATCGATTTGCTTATCTTGAATGGGGATTTTTTGGGCAGAATCAAGGCTGCGATCGCACAGCGCTTCTCTGGCAAGTAAGCAAGAATTTTCAACCAGCGCACCCATCTTTAAAACATCTCGCTGAACCCGAATAAGTTTACGGTCCAAACTGGGTCGGCTTAGAGGCTGCACGCTGGTATAGTCGTTGCTAGAGCTGATTTCTTTAGAGTCAGATATCATGTGTAGTTGCCTACGGGACGAGTACCCGTTAGGGAAATTGTCCTTGTTGAAATGCATTTATATAAGACAGGCATTCCAAAAGGAGCATTAAAGCAGGTATTGAAAAAAGCAGTTGTTAAGTATGGCATCATAGCCCATTGAGCAAAGGGACGGCTGCTGTGTAGGCGACAACTGTCAAAGGTCCCATTGTGTCCAGTTGCACAGTTACAAACCTGGCCGTTACAGATTCAGACCATTACAGATCAAATCAGATGTGTAACGGTTGATTGCTAAAATGGCAGAACTACACCCATTCTAGTAAACAATTTAATGTGGGTATCTAAATCCCTCTTGGCACAATTTTCTTCAGAAGGATAGTAATCACCATGACACTGTCAGATAGTCAAATCTTTTTTGCGCTCGGCTTTGCTCTTATTCCTGGTTTTCTAGCGCTCCGCTTAGCCACTGAACTGTACAAGTAAGGCTCTCAGATTAGCCCTATCTCTATAGCAATGCGTTCTAAACGATGCCTGAGCAGAATTTCAACTACTCAGGCATCGTTTTTTTAAGGTGAAGGGGCAGAGGCTAAAGAGTTTAAAAGAGCCGTCCGAAATGCTTGCAACTTCTAGAAAAATATTCATAATGTATGCGAGTATCGAATCAATAGTGATTTCCCGGAAGCTGCTTGCGTCGGAATCAATTACAATCAGCCCGCTCTTTATGGTGATTTGCATTTTATGAACGCTGCTAAGCGCCCGCTCACGCCTTCTGCACCTTCTACAGAGAGCCAGCCTTCTGTCCATCCTCTGCCGTCTTCCAGGTCCGCTTCTCGGAGTAGCGATCGCACCCGGCGCACGCCTTATGAAGGGGCCCGGCGGGCGATCGCCTTCGAATCATCCGTCAAGCTGACGGTTAACTTACTGCTGGCAATTGTAGCCACTACCACCATCGCGAAGCTGGTGCCTTACTACCAGTCTCAGCAGCAGCGCCTCAGCACCCTACAAACATCAGTACAGATGGCTGAGCAGAAAAAAAATGAGCTGAGATCGCAGTTTGACCGCAACTTTGATCCCGCCCAAGCATCACACATCATGCAAGAGCAAAGCGGGAGAACTTACCCCAACCAAAAGAAAGTTGTCTGGAGCGAGCCGTCAAAAAGCGAGCCGTTAGAAAGCGAGCCATTAAAAAGTAACTAGGCAACTGGCCCGATACAATCGAAGAAGACAACGTTTTTCGATATGTATAAGGAACACCCGTGGTTGACGCCGCTTTCGATGCTCATGATCGTGATAGTAAAACCAGTGCTGTTGAAGACAGTGCTTCTGAAGCGCCAAAGTTAGCGCCAGAGTTAGCGCCAGAGTTAGCACCAAAGCTAGCGCCAAAGCTAGCCCCAGAGTTTAAGTTCGACGCCATAGAAGAGGCCCTGGCAGATTTGGCCGCTGGCCGGGCGATTGTCGTCGTTGACGATGAGAACCGTGAGAATGAAGGCGATGTGATTTGCGCGGCGCAGTTTGCCACTCCAGATCTAATCAACTTTATGGCGGTAGAAGCCCGCGGCCTGATCTGCTTAGCAATGACGGGCGATCGCCTCGATGAGCTAGATTTACCCCTGATGGTGAGCAGCAGCCCGTTTGAAGATGAAAACGAGCAAACAGCCTTTACCGTCAGCATTGATGCGGCCTTTACCTGGGGCGTCACGACCGGCATTTCAGCAGAGGACCGGGCTCGCACCATTCAAGTCGCGATTAATTCTAAAACCGTTCCTCAAGATTTACGCCGACCTGGCCATATTTTTCCGCTACGGGCAAAAGAAGGCGGCGTCCTTAAGCGAGCAGGCCACACTGAGGCGGGCGTTGACTTGGCTCGCTTAGCGGGTCTGTACCCGGCAGGTGTGATCTGCGAGATTTCAAATCCTGATGGCTCAATGGCGCGGATGCCAGATCTGGTGAATTACGCCGCCCGTCACGGCCTCAAGTTTATTAGCATTGCTGATCTAATTAGCTATCGCTTGCGGCACGAGCGCTTTGTCAACCGCGAAGCGGTGGCGGCCATGCCGACCAAATTTGGCGATTTTCAAGTCTATGCCTACCGCAATACGTTAGATGGATCTGAGCATGTCGCGCTGGTAAAAGGCGATCCGGCGACGTTTAAAGATGAGCCTGTAATGGTGCGGATGCACTCAGAATGCTTGACCGGAGACGCGCTGGGATCGCTGCGGTGCGACTGCCGCATGCAGTTGCAGGCAACGCTAAAAATGATTGAAAGTGCAGGTAAAGGCGTGGTGGTGTATCTGCGCCAGGAAGGTCGTGGCATTGGCTTAGTCAACAAGCTCAAAGCTTACTCACTGCAGGATAAGGGGCTAGACACCGTAGAAGCGAATGAGCGCTTGGGCTTGCCCGTCGATCAGCGCAACTACGGCATGGGCGCTCAAATTTTGATGGATTTGGGAATTGGGCAGTTTCGACTGATTACCAACAACCCACGCAAAATTGCGGGGCTCAAAGGCTACGGCCTAGAAATGGTAGATCGCGTGCCGCTATTGATTGAAGCGACGACATACAACGCGAGCTATTTGGCGACTAAGGCAAAAAAGCTAGGCCACCTGCTGCTGCAAACTTATCTGGTGACGGTTGCAATCCACTGGCGCTCCGAAGAGCGGACAGGAGGATCTGAAGGCACTGATCCTGAGGCTCGGTATGAAAGATTAGAAAAGCTGCGATCGCTCGGCCAAAAACACGGTCTGCTGCTGCAAGAGGAGGCGCGTTCGGTAGCCGTGGCTATATTTGGCCAAATGCCGTTAATAGCTCACCTGGGGCTCGATCAGCCCAACCAGGTTACAGAAGGTTGGTATAGAGAATGCGATAGCAACTATGTACAGGCGATCGCCGCCCTTCTAGACGAGCTGATTGGCTGGCAGGATATCGACCAGCTAGAATTTCTAGTCTCATCTGGCGGAGATCCCTTCACTCAGCTCAAAGTCCGGCTAGACCAGCAGATCTTTCCTTGGTCCCCCGACGATGACAATTCAATCACCCCTAGCGATCTCTGTCAGCAGCTAGAGACGCAGCGCATCTATGTATTTTCGCAGCATCAATAAAGCGGCACAAATAGCAGCCACAAACTCAAAACGGCTACGGCTCTAGTCGCCCCAACTGACTAGGGCCTAAAGGCATAATCCCTGGCGTAGCCAGTACGGGCATAGCACTCTGACGGCGGGCAGCTACCCTCGGCTCGATCGCGGCCACCGCCTGCACAAACTGAGGATCGCGGCTAGTCCCCCGCATCGCAGGATTTGTGTCCAATTCGCGCTGCTGCTGTTCACTGAGGCTGACATTCACATGGGGCGTAATGCCTCGCCGACTGATGTCAATGCCATCAGGCGTATAGTAGTGAGCGACGGTAACCGCTAGCCCGGAGCCATCCGAAAGGCCATGCAAGCTCTGAACCAGCGCTTTTCCAAAGGTGGGATTGCCGACGACCACAGCCCGATCATTGTCCCCCAAAGCCCCTGTCACAATTTCACTAGAGCTCGCAGACTGCCCGTTGACCAGCACCGCCATCGGCAAGTCTGTAATAGCCGTACGGTTAGCGGTGACCTCATCACTGTGACCATCTCTATCGACGGTACGCACAATGCTGCCTCTAGGCAACCACATCCGGCTGATATCGATACTGGCCTGCAAAAGACCCCCTGGATTTCCTCGCAAATCCAGTACAAACGCCTCTGCCCCTTGCGCTGTCAGCGTATCGATAGCGATGCGCATCTGCTCGGCAGCGTGAGCACTAAACTCATCGAGACGGATATAGCCAACGCTGACCCCAGATTCCTGCTGCAGCTCAAAGCTGACAGTAGGAACAGAAACCACTTCGCGGGTCAGAACCAGGGCTTCTTCGCTGCCGTCCTGACGGCGGACCACCACAGAGAGCTGACTGCCGCTTTCACCTCGAATTAGCTGAGATGCGTTTTCTATACTGAGGTTACGGCTAGAGCGACCGTCAATTATCAGCAAGACATCACCCGATTCAACGCCCGCCTGCTGAGCGGGAGAGTTATCAATCACGCCGCTGACAACCAAGTCTTGATCTACCTTTTGCAACCGCATGCCGACCCCGGAGACTTCACCAGAGGTTTGCTCTGTCAAGGCCGCATACTGGGCGGGGTTAAGAAATCGAGTGTAGGGATCTTCTAAGCGGCGCAGGACTCGACGCAGCTCGCTATAGGCTGCATCACGAGTGGTGTATTCACCGCTGAGAAGCGTTTGTCTCACGCCTAACCAGTCAACTCGGTTAAAATCTGCATCTACGTATTCCTGGTAGACGAGCTGCCAAGCCTCGTCCAAGATTGTTTTAGGACTGTTTTGAAAGGTTGTTTGAAGGTCTGAGGCGGCGGCGGGTGGCGCACTAGAAAGCGCAGCGCCTACTGTCATAGCCGGGATGACTAGGGCCGCGGCACCCACCGAACAACGTTGCAAAAAGCCCAGGAGACAGGCAGGATTTTTCATTTAGCTCTAAAGACTGCAAAGATATGTAAGTAATGTAGGCCGAAAACTATTCAGCACAGAGTTCTAAGCTGGGCCAGTGCTTTGTAGACAACAAAATACACTTCTATATTTCGAAGACTACTGGGCTATCAGCTAGAGTAACGGCTGTGGGTAATCAGCTAGCTATACAACGATTAGCGATATCAGGCATGCACCGCGTTTGAAGTTTATCGAAAAATAAAAATATGTTGGAGCACTGGCTCATTAGATCACAGATGCTTTATTTAAGGTAATCAATAAACCTAATCTCGTAAATAGGTAATTGCCGGGAGGTTTTCGCAGGTGCAGGTGCTCTATGAGACGTTCCCTCATACTATTTTGTCAGCGGAATGTGCTCAGGTTGGTGTGGCTAGGGCCAGCTAATCGACTGACCTACTGGCACTTCCTGTTGTACCTTGCTGAAGCGATCGCCTCTGAGAAGCTTGGATGAAGTTTGACATTTCTTAATTTTTATTCTATGCACAGCTATATGCCGCCGGACCGATTTTTTCCCTATCTCACTTATCAGCAAATTGAGTCTTTGGCTGATAAGGCCAATACGCTGATTATTCAACCGGTGGGCGCAATAGAACAGCATGGGCCGCATCTTCCTTTGGTGGTGGATGCGGCGATCGCTACAGCGGCCATCGGTCGCGCTCTACATATGTTGAATCCAGCAGTGCCGGCGTATGGGCTGCCGCCGCTCTGCTATGGCAAGTCCAATGAGCACTATCGGTTTCCAGGCACGATCACACTGAGCGCCCAAACGCTGAGCGCTGTGCTAATGGAGCTAGCGGACAGCATTTATCGAGCCGGGTTTCGCAAGCTGGTATTGGTGAATGGTCATGGCGGACAGCCACAGGTTTTAGAGATTGTGGCGCGTGATCTGCGTCAGCGGTATGAGGACTTGATGGTGTTTCCGCTGTTTGTTTGGGGCGTGCCGCATCGGGCTGCTGAGATCGTCGGTGAGCTCGAATATGAGCAGGGCATTCATGCGGGTGATGTGGAAACCAGCGTGATGCTAGCGCTATTGCCGGAACAAGTGAATATGGCTCAGGCCGTTAGAGAATTTCCCAAGGCATTTAGTGAAGGGAGCCTACTGAGCTTAGAGGGGAAACTGCCGGTTGCTTGGACAATGGATGACCTGAGTCGGAGCGGAGTGGTGGGGGATGCAACGCTCGCTACCGCCGAAAAGGGTGAAGCTATTTTGGCCTCGGTGACGGCCGGTTGGGTGAGGGTACTTGAGGAAATTTATCGTTTTGACGGGCTCAGCGCCGAGGTCAGCACCGGGGTCAGCACCGAGGTCGGCTCGGGGGGACCTAACGGGCTAGACTTCGATAGATAGACGGATAGAAAGATATCTCATCGATTCTGTCACGTCAGTTCAGCCGCCGATTACACGCAATTTTCCTGAGGA